>CALBEE010000130.1 GCA_937927575.1 uncultured Saprospiraceae bacterium
AAGGAATCCAAGGCGAACAAGGAATTCAAGGCCCACCAGGTATGGATGGTGCTGACGGAGCGGATGGTGCACAAGGCGAACAAGGAATCCCAGGTCCTCCAGGTATGAATGGCGCAGATGGTGCAGACGGAGCAGATGGAGCGGATGGTGCACAAGGAGAGCAAGGAATCCAAGGAGAACAAGGAATCCCAGGACCTCCAGGTATGGATGGTGCTGACGGAGCGGATGGCGCACAAGGTGAGCAAGGCATCCAAGGAGAACAAGGCATCCAAGGTCCTCCGGGCATGGACGGAGCAGATGGTGCGGATGGTGCTCCTGGAATTGCATCATTGAGTACCGACAATACACCAGGTAATATAACAGCGAACCCGATAGGATCAACAGTTACGATTAATGTAAATGATGCTGACAGCGATCCTGCAAACGAGTTTCAAGATTTATCTTTAGACGGAAATACGCTCACTATTAGTGATGGAAATTCAGTTCCGCTTCCAAACAATTACTGGGGACTCTTCGGTAATACGATTGATACTAGTTTCCCTCATGGTGAAGCTATAGGGACATTGAATGAAGTAGAATTGGATTTTATAACTAATGGTGTGGTTAGAATGGAAATAGACCTACACGGTAGAGTTATTCCAAAGTTTATCGGAGGTCCAGGAAATATTTCTTTTGGGGTAGGAGCTGGAAATGTGGATAATGCGGGTAGTTATAATTTACTTTTTGGTAGGAGAACTGGTGCTTCAATTACTGATGGTGACTGGAATAATTTCATCGGTTATGAAACGGGTAATTCAACAACTACAGGACGCGAAAACAATTTTATCGGTTACAGGGCTGGATACCAAAATACTGTAGGGTATCATAATATCTTTGTTGGGTCAAATGCAGGATATAAAAACGCAAACGAGACATTAGACTTTTCTGGGATTGCTAACCCTGGATCTTTTAATACTTTCATCGGTGCGTCGAGTGGGTATAATAATACCACAGGCAGTTCAAATGTTTTCTTAGGTCCTTCTGCAGGTAGAAATAATACTTCTGGTGATCAGAATATAGCAATCGGCTCAGCAGCCAGCGGTTCTGTAGAATTGACAGGGCGTTATAACTTTTTTGCTGGATTGTCAGCAGGAAGTAAAAATACAACAGGCGAGTCCAATATTTTTATTGGAGCCTTTGCTGGAAGAAATAGTAACGTTGGAAATAAGAATGTAATTTTAGGTTATGATTGTGGAAAAGATATGACGACAGGATATGATAATGTGATTATCGGAGGTGATGCGGGTGAAAAAATTGATTCTTCAAATAAGAATGTAATTATTGGAAGTCAAACCGCTTGGAAAATTATTAATGGTGAACGAAATATTGCTTTAGGATGGAGAGCTGGACAAACTATAGTTAGTGGTGATAGAAATACAATCGTTGGAGATTTTTCAGATGTAATTTTGGCAGATACCTATCAGTCTACAGTGTATGGAGCGGCATCTAAAGCACATTCTTTTGGAACCGGTGTCGGATTTACAGCAAGAGCGGAAGCAGAGTATAGTACGGCTCTAGGTACTTTTTCAAGGGCAGAAGCAGAATATAGTACGGCAATAGGGAATAATGCGGTAGCGGAAATGGATAGCAGCACTGCAGTTGGATATTTGGCTTTAGCCAATGAATCCAATACGGTTTTCTTAGGTTCGATTGCAGATGAAACGACGGTGAAATGTTTTGATCTTGTCGAAGTATCTGATGCCAGATTTAAAACCAATGTAGAAAATAATGTACCTGGTTTGAAATTTATCGAAAGACTCAAGCCAGTGACTTATAATTTTGATTCTAGAGCGTACAAAGTACATGCTTCCAAAAATATGGTAGATAGTATACAAGCACTATACTTATCAGATATTGAAGATAGAGATGTTTCTAAAGAAGTACTTACAGGTTTTCTTGCCCAAGATGTTGAAAAAATTTGCGACGAAATAGGATATGAATTTGATGGGGTAGTAAGACCTGATGAAACGAATAAGGCTTCTAGTTATAGTTTGTCATATTCCAGTTTTGTGGTTCCTTTAGTGAAAGCCGTACAAGAGCAACAAGAAATAATAGTTGGTCAGGATGAGAAAATTAAAAAACAAGAAGATTTGATCACTGCACAATCCGAAGAAATTCGAGAGAATCAAAAGTTGTTGGAGGATTTAATGAATAGAGTTAAGGCCTTAGAAGAAAAGTAATCGAATTGTAACCTCGATTTGCTTTAATTTTCCAATTACAAAATCTCTAGTTATGAAATTTCTAAGTTTTTTAATAGTTCTCTTTTTTGCGTTGACATCTTTAGCGCAATCTCCTGGCGGAGTATTGGGTAGTATGGTCTGGCATAAAAATATTGATGATCAGGACTACCAAAATTATGGAAATCATCTTTTTAATTTTCATCAGTATAAGTACTTTAATAATAGTGACGAAGTATTTCAATTACCTTTACAAGAACTAAGTAAAGTATCGATGTTTGTTGTCTACTGTAATTCTTCAGGTACTGATATTGCGAAACTTTCAACAGGGAATGGTGTGATAGATCTTAATAATAATACTTTGTCCACTTCAAAAGAGTTTGCTTTACGCAATACTTTTTCAAAGCCTAAATTCTTGAGTTTTATTGAGAGGCAAAATCGAATGCAGGAAGATGATGAAGCAAAAGAATTTAAATTTGGAGGCGATGATGGTGGTTTTGAAGGTGGACTTGCAGAAGTTTTAATATTTGATCGATTAGTAAGTAAAAAACAAAGGCTAAGAATTGAATCCTACTTTGCTATAAAGTATGGAATATCACTGCCAATGGAATCAGTATATTTTAATTCTCAAGGAGAAGAGATCTGGAATTATAAAGATCACGAGAAATATATGTTTAACAATGTATTCTTGGGGAGAGATGATGGAAGTGGTTTAGAGCAGAAGCAATCTAGAAATGTTTACAGTGATTTTGATTTGTCAATAGCACTTACTGAATTTAGGGATTTGAATTCAGAGAATAGCACACAATTGAAAGATTTGGAGTTCTTTTCAATTTCTGACAATAATGAAGATTTTGCTTTTACGCAAAGTGATAAAAATCCAGAATCAAATACGATGAATAGAATATGGGAGGTTAGTGCGAGTTCATCTGAATTTTCTTCTAATAAAATTATAATTAGAATTGATGCAGTGCAATTAGAGAAGAGGGATTTAGAAAAAGATGTTTATTTAATTCAACATTTTAACGAAAGTGATTTGTTCGATTTGGAAGATGATAAATTAGTTATTGTTGAAGCTAAAGAACTTGATGGTCAACTAGAATTTATTTCTAGGTTTGAAATCGGAGAGTCTGAAAGGATGTATTTTACTTTTGTTGAATTGCCAAAACGAGTGGTTGATCCATTAACTACTTCTTTGAAGTATGAATTATTTCCAAATCCGATATTAAATAGGGAAACGTTTACTTTTCAAGTATATAATAAGGAGTTCGATTATCTGGAATATTCAATTACGAATAAGGTGGGGGAGGTGTTTTATGAAGGGAATTTAGAATCTAATGAAAATGGATTTTATTTCAGAGGTGAATTAGAAAATGAAGGACCTTACTTTATTACAGTATACAATGATTTTATTCGAGAATCATTTGAATTAATAGTAATTAAGTAATCTGAATTGTTGCACAATTAGAACTAGGAATCATGAAAATTGATATAAAATTTATACTTCATTCATTTGTATTACACAGAAAATTAATTGTGCGTTCTACTTTGTCGTTTTTTGTTTTCGTCTTGTTAGGAATTTCGTCAAGTGATGGATATTGTGATTTAGTAGAAGAGGGAAATCCAAGGATAGAACTAAGGGAAGTTGATGTGGAAGATTTTGAAGCGGATATTAAATACGGAGTCATAGGGCCAGATGAATCTGGCTTTGATTCTCCTAATGATAATGTTTTTGAAATATTTATTAATAATGAGGTCAATGCACTAAAAGATTATTATTTAAGTTACGAAACAAAAGGAGTAGTAGGTAAGGGAAGTGTAATTAGAAGTATTAATGATCGGCCTGCTGTAGGAGGTTACATGGTTGAATTGAAAGAGGAATGGAATGCATGTGAGCAAAAGATAGATATAGAGGATTTACGAACAGGAAATAATTTCATCAAGTTTAATGCGATTCCTAACGTTGGGGGTAACTATGAGATACGAAATGTAAGAGTTTTGTCTAGGCCAATCGAAACCACAAGTGTAATACATTACAATACTAAAAATTTGGTTTATGGTGAAGAAGAAGTAGTGTATTTACAAGGTTTGTTGTCTTTTGATGTAAGTCATGTAGAGATAGGAGAGAATAGAATTGATTTTGAAGGAACAAGTTTCGAATTTCTTTATCCTTTGAGCGAAGAAGAAAAAGCTGAAGGTGCTATAGAGATTAAAGTATATGTAGACAATATTATTGTACAAAGAGATAAACTACCATTAGAACTTAGGGAGAGTGTGAAACTTGTATCTGCGATAGAATCGACGAAGAAAACAAGCATAAAACGTTTTGATTCTAACAAGGCAGGTGTTTTATATAATGGTGCAGCAAGTATTGAGCTTTTTGATAAATCTATCAATTCGACAATTGAAGTTTCTATTGCGCAGCTAGCGGCAAGGGATATCTCTGCTATGAATTCTGGATTGACCAATGTAACTACTAGCAAAGCTGCTTATAGATTTTTGCCTGATGGTGTTAAGTTTGATGCAGCAGTTAGAATTGCTATACCATATGAAGATAGTTTGATTCCGCAAGGTTATGGACCCAACGATATTCGAAGTTTCTTTTTTAATAACGAAACTAAAAATTGGGAAGGGATAGCTATCGATAGCATAGATAGAGTAAATAAAGTTGTTTATGCTTATACAGATCATTTTACCGATTATATCAATGGAATTATCCAGATTCCTGAAAGTCCAACTGCAAGTGCTTATGTGCCTACGCAAATGTCAGATATAAAAGCTGCGGACCCTACAGCTAATGTCAATGTCATGTCACCTCCGCAGGTAAATAATAATGGGGACGCATCTATTTCGTATCCATTAAATATTCCAGCTGGACGTAAAGGAATGCAACCTAATATTGCTTTAAGTTATAGCAGTGATGGAGGATCCAGTTGGCTAGGTTTAGGATGGAATATGGCGGTTCCGTCAATTAGTGTGGATAGTCGGTGGGGAACTCCTCTTTTTAATGAAGAATGGGAGACTGAAATGTATACTTTAAATGGAGCAAAATTAATCTATGATGAAAAATATTTGCCTAATCGACACAATGAAGAGAACAATCCAGCTAATGGTGCAGATCCAATTTATAATACTAAAGAAATAAAGAGGAATATGGATCGTCGAAGACTTTTCTATGAGCGAAAATTAGGTAGTTTTTCGAGAATAGAACGTTTAGGTAATGGTACCAAAGATTACTATTGGAAAGTTACCACGGCAGATGGCACTTCACATTTTTATGGAGCCAAAGTTTCTGGTGATACATCCGAATTTGATGAGGAATATACTTTGGGAAATGAACAGGGAATTAGTTATTGGGCATTATCTCGAAGCGTAGATAAATACGGTAATTATGTGGATTATATCTACGAAAAGAAAATTACTTCTGGTTATTTTGATTTTAATGATAATTTAAATAATGGTTTATCCTTTTACCTTAAAGAAATTAAATACACTGGATTTACTGGTGAAGAATCTTTGGACCCAAAATACTCAGTTGAATTTATTCGAGAAAGTGAAAATAATGATGCTTACGATCGAAAGGATGTTAGGATCAATGGTAATCTAGGATTTAAACAAGTAGATGCAGAATTACTCAGGCGAATAAATGTATTATATGATACGCAGCCAATAAGACATTATGAATTAAAGTATGAAGAAGGGCAATTTCATAAAACCCTCTTGACTAATATTGCCGAGTATGATTCTAAAGGAGATTTGTTTTATGATCATATCATTGAGTATCATGATGATATAGCAGATTGTGGATTATTCGGTGATGAAATTCTAATTGAAGTTCCATGTGATGATGATCCCTGTGGAGATGTTGATACAGATGGAGATACATTTAATGATGGGTGTGACACATGTCCTGACTTGTACAATCCAGAACAAGGACTAGATTGTGAAGCAGTCAATGTTTGTGGAGATGCAGATAGTGATGGTGATATGATTAATGATCTATGTGACACCTGTCCAGATATTCCGAATCCTGAGCAAGCGGATCCTAATAATAATGACGATGAGGATGGTGATGGTTACGGAGCAGCTTGTGATAATTGTCCTGAAGATTTCAATAATAGTCAGGCAGATAATGATGGCGATGGCTTTGGTGATATTTGTGATACATGTCCTAGTATTGCCAACCCTGGTCAAAATGATGATTTGGATAATGATAATTTAGGGAATCCATGCGATAATTGTGATGTGGATTTTAATCCATCTCAATTGGATAGTGATTCTGATGGTATTGGTGACGCTTGCGATAATTGCCCTGATATCCCTAATGAATTCCAATTGGATTTAGACGGTGATGGTATTGGATGGTATTGTGACCCATGTCATAATGATCCACTAAATGAATGTGATACAGATTGTGAAGATAATCCGATAGAAATTGAATTTGTGATAACTAATTTATCGTGTAATGCAACTGCAGCTCCTACTGATGGTATAATTGAAGCCATAGTGGTTGGCGGTTCTGGAAATTACTCATTTGATTGGGATAGTTATGCTTCAGGTGAAACAGGTAATGTTGTTGATGGTTTACCGGCAGGACCTTACAGCCTAACGGTATCTGATGATAATGGATGCTCTGCCATAGGAACTGTTGAATTATCTGAACCAGAATCTTTTAGTAGCCTAACGAATACTTTTCCAAACTGTACTAATACTGATGATGGAGCAATTGAGGTGCTTTTCATGGAAGGAGGAACACCGCCATATAGTTATTCTTGGGCAGCAGATGAAAATAATGCGTATCCTGATAATATAAATTACGAAAGCAATTCAACCACTCAAATCGGCCTTTTTCCAGGTATTTACCATATCACAGTAACAGATGCTAATGGGTGTATTCATACTATTAGTAGTGAAATTATGGAATCAGAACTGCTCATTGAGGGTGAGATATCACTGCCTGGATCAATAGACATAACTGTATCTGGTGGAGGTTCCAGTTTGTGGTTTGAGTGGACTACTACCGATGGTTCCGGATTAGACCCTACTGCTGAAGATCAAACAGATTTATCCCCAGGAACATATGTTGTTACAGTTTTTGAACCTGGTTGTCAAACTTCTGCAGTTTTTGTAATTCCTGAAGAGACTAATGGATTTGACTTGGCACTTACTAAGACTTTAGCCGCTTCTGATGTGAATCCTATAACTCCAGGTACAGGGGTAACGTTTTTTATTAATGTAATCAATCAAGGTAATGAAACGGCTTATGAAGTTCAATTGAATGATTATATCCCGGAAGGTTTAATTTTAAATGATCCAGATTGGACCGAAAGTAATGGTACAGCGTCTTTAATGGATGAAATAGTTTCAATAGCACCCGGGGCTAACCAAGCTACGGAAATTACATTTTTAGTTGATGAATCATTTTTAGGTGATCGAATTTTTAATAATGCTGAAATTGCTAGTGCTAATGATGCAAATGGTAATGCCGCAGTAGATGTCGATTCTGAATACGGAGATCAAGACGGATCTTTTAGAGATCCCAATGATAACAATGTAAGTGATGAAACGGGATTAGATGATTATGATTTTGCTTTTATTGAAGTATCTCAAAATGGAGGAAGCCTAGTTGAGATTGACGATGATAATTTAATTTTGGATAATTTTTATAAGGGTCATGTCTTCCTAAAATCAGAAAAAGGAGAAAATTCTTTGATAGGATTTATGATGCAACTTGTAGATATTGAGACCAAAGAGGTTGTTTCCCAAACTAAAACTGAAACTAATGGAAGTTTTGTTTTTTGGGGTATTGAAAAAAATAAAAATTACAAGGTGGTGCCATTGGCTCCCAATCATATGATGGTGGATGACAAGGAATTTGTTTATTCAGTGGAAAATATGGATTATAATTTTAGGGTTTCGTTTATTGAAGAAATGCCGGGCTTGATTCCGAATCAGCTAAGTACAATTTCTTTAAATTATGAAGTAAAAAAAATAGAGAGGAAAAATATAGAAGAATTAGAAAGCAAAGGTTTAGTTCAAAATATTAAGGAACAACAGATTAAAAAAGTAGTTGCTCAAAGGAAGTTGATCGATCAGAAAGAAAATTTTGAAACTTCTGCTTCTAAATTGTTTAATAAGAATTCATCGAATAGAACGAATCTATCAAGAATGGTGAATGATGATCCATGCTTTACCATTACAACGGGAACTGGACTACCTGATTTGGATGAAAGTATATTTTACAGGGATGCTTCGCCTTTAGGTACGAGTTTGAGTTTTAGTGGATCTAAAGGATTAGGAGGAAGCATAGGTTCAGGTATGCCTTGGCTTGAAGGTGGGAGTATAAGCATTGATGCTGCTAAAGGATGGAATTCCAGTAGAAGCGAATCTCAAATTGTAAATTTGGATATCAATGGTGATGGATTACCTGATATCATACGAAGGTTTGATAATAAGATGGAATACTTTCCACATACATTGATTAGAGACGAAAATGGGGTAGTTGAGCACTTATTTGGAGAGGCCCTCAGTATGTATTTTGAAGTAGCCAATGCTCCATCAGAAATGTATGAATCGACATCTGATAATGACAGCAAAAATTTTGGATTATCTATAGGTAGCGCTGTCGGTGGGCATGCAGGTCTTAATATCTCTTCTGGAACATCCTTAACAAATATATTCTTCACGGATGGCAATGGTGATGGTTTACCAGATATATCTGTTAATGGTACAGTCTTTTTTAATCATGTCAATGATGCTGGCGAGATTGTATTCACACTTTCAAGTGAGCCTACTGAAAATTTAATTGTTTTAGGCAACTTAGTCGAGGAGGGTTTTCCAGGTGAAGATGATATTTATTCAATTGATTTCCCAGCGTATGACGTTGTCAAAGTATGGGAAGCGGCACATGATGGTGAGGTGCTCATAGATAATGGTTCGGTTCAAGCCGGTTTTAAAGTTTCTATAGAGACGGACAATAATGGATTTTATGGGTTAAGTGGTAGACAAACTGAAACAGGAACTTGTAGATTATACGTAGGTGATTCGGATGGACTAGGAGTGATTACAGATATTCCTGGAGCCTCTGTTTCTTTGGGATGTACAATTGGGTCATTGGTGGATCCTTGTACAATAGATTCAGATGGTGATGGCATTAATGATTGTTTGGATTGTGATTGCAGCCAATGTGAAGATTATATATATGCCATTGATCCAGTAAATGATAGTGATCTAAAACGAGCCAGAATAGCGGTTATAGCTAATAATAAAATATCTGATAATGCCAATGCACTTTATACAGGTGGCCAAAGAGTTGAGATGATATATGATAATGCTCAAGGATTTAAAGTAATAGATAATGCCCAATATCAAGCTTACATAGAAAACTGTTATATGAATATGACTTCTGGTGGTACTAATCCAGATGTAGACGAAACGGTCATTGTTCCAAGTTCTAAATTACGAGTCAAAAAGGGCCAAAAAATTTATTTTAGATTACATGCTGATCCAAATCTGGCAAGTGAAGAAATACATTGGGATCCTGAAGTAATCTATACTTCTATTTCTGGTAATGAAGTAGACGCTACAGAATTGGATTTGAATGAAATTGCAGCGAATAAAAGTAAATATTCAGAAGGTTTTGTTTTGTCTTCTACTCAACCTGAAATCTTACCTAAAGGTTCTGCGGATAGTGAATGTGAAATATCATGGAGTGAGTTTAATCTTGGAATCCTTTCAGATGATGTGACATTTAGTTTAGTTCCTGTAGAGTTGGTGCCTAATGGTTCCGAATTTGTACCAACACCATTAACTGCTGAATCTTGGTCCGTGGATGTTGCAGCAGGGGTATCTGCTGTCATAGAAGGTCAGAATAGAATGCTCACTATTGATGGAGAAAATAGCGTCTTCATAAAAGCAACAATTGAATCTAATTCTAACATAGATTGGCAATCAATAAATTGGAACCCCATAGTAACTTGTACCGTAGCGGAAAATGTTAGCACAGCTAATGGAGAAAATTTAACCTACGAACAGACTATTGTTACGGTAATATAACACAGCATTTATAAATATTATACAGATGGTTTTGAGGCCAGCAGTAATGTGCCTAGATGGAAAAGTTACAATAACGTAAATGTCCAACTTTCCGAATCGATTAGTAAATATGCTATAAGACCTTTAATTACCAATCAATTGCAAAATATACTTTCTGCAGATGATTATGAATGTCCGGAGTATGGTGATAGTGACGAAGACGAAATTTGCCCTTCTTCGACTATTAATTTTGTAGTTAAGTATAATAAACAAGTGGCTGGTACAATTGAAATGACTGTAGGCTCTTCTGGAATTATAAATATTGTAGATGCGGCACCTATAGAATTAACGGTTACTGATTCAGAATATAGATTAATAGAAGTAGAATTAATTGGTGACGGCGGACATTGGAGTAATCAAGTGTTGAGGGTGCTAGATAACCCTTTAGTAAATGTTAATTATGATATTGAAATTGCAGAAATTACAACGATTGTAGATGATGCTAATACTAATGTTATTTCAGATGTTTTGACAAGGGAAAACGTAATGTTATTGCATTCTGATGTTCAACCAGATGGACATTATTATAGAGGATGGGGACAGTTTATGTATGATGAATCTCAAGATGAAGATACCAGCCCTGATAAAGAAGATGCGTTTGGAAGATTGATAAATACTCAGGTACCAATGGAATTAGATTTCCTTTTAGATGATAATGTATTTGAGCAATTAGAAGAACTTGGAGTATTAAGTGAAGATGAAATTAATACACAATTTGGTGAAGACTCTAATTTTATTACTGAAGATGCAGATGGCAATATCGTATTTACTGGATCTTTAGCGAGTCTCAATGATTTACAATTGCCAAAGAATTTATACGTTTTTCCGTTTCCTAAAAAAGAGTTGATTTTATCAGGAATGGATGAAGGACAAATCTGGGAATCGTGGAGGGCTTTCAGCGAGAAAAACTATGCGGCGAAATTCACGGCTAGAGCTTTGGATATGAAGCAAGATTTGGAATTAGAAATAGGCAGCCCTTGGAGTGTAACGTATAATCCGAGTAATACGGGAGCTAGATCAGTTACTAAGTTGACGGAGTCGTATACTAAGACATTAGCCTTTGGTGCATCTATCGGTCTTAGTCTAGGGTATAATAAGAGTCTTAGATCTAGTTCTACTAATCACGTAGATTATTTTGATGTGAATGGAGACCGTTATCCTGACATTATGAAAAGTAATTCGGTGCAATTTACTGGACCGACTGGTGGATTGTTGGCTACTTCTAATCAAGATATTGTCAAAGGTGGTATGAGAAAGTGGGGGAATGTAGGTCGAACAGATATCGAAAACCGTGGGTTATCTGTTTCAGGTACATATGGTTTTGGAGGAGAAGCTTCTGGAGATGCTGAATCAACTGGCGGAATTAAATTTTCTGATTTTCTTAAAATGTCGGAGGGCAATAGTTCGATTAGTATTTCTGGTAATGGCTCTACAAGCACAAGTAGAACTGAAAGGGTATGGATTGATATTAACGGTGACGGCTTGTCGGATCAATTGTATCGAAACCCTGTGGATGAAAGTGATGTTTTAGTGAGATTAAATTATGGAAATCCTGGAAGTGTAAGCGATCAAAATGCAGAGGATAGTGATGAGCACAGTTGGGGAAAAATAGCTATTAATAATAGTTCAAATGTATCAGGTGGATTAGGTGCGGGATTTTCTGTCGGACAGGGATTTGGATTAGGAGGAGGATTATCTGGTAGTTGGGGTAGAGCAGATGGTGGAGGAAGTCTAATAGATATCAATGGTGATGGATTGTTAGATTATTGTCGACAAGAGGAAGAGGGTGAAGATTCTAAATCTTATGTAATCTATAATACAGGTAATGGTTTTCCTATCGATACAGAATGTGAATTTGGAGATTGGAATTTGCACGGTAATTCTAAGTCTACCAATTTTGGAGGTAATGGCTCCGGTACTTTTGGATTCTCTTTCTGGTTTATAAAAGTTACGTTTAACGCCAACGGATCTTTAGGTAGATCTAATAACGTTTCGCTAAAATCTATAGAGGATTATGATGGCGATGGATATCCAGATTTTGTTCAGCAATATGAAAATGGTGATTTTACAATGAGACCTTCTTTGATAAGAAGAACAAATAAATTAAAAAGTATCAGTACACCATTAGGAGCAGAATACGCAGTTGATTATGAATTGTCTCCACCGACCTACGATATGCAAGGTGGTCGTTGGGTTATGAATAAATTAGAAGTCACAGATCTATTGATTACAGAACTGGAAGGTGAAGCGACGATAACAAAACACTTCGAATATGATAATGGAAGGTATGATAGGAGAGAAAGGGAGTTCTATGGCTATGAGTATGTAAGGGCTATTGATAAAGATGAAAATGAAGAAGAAGTATATAGGCAGAATATAACTAAACACTTAAATCGAAGCTATTATCTAAGTGGCGCGGTCAAAGAAAGTTATGTAGTAAAAGGGGATGTGCAACCGACAGTAAATTCTTTGACAGGTAGAGTAGAGTATATTCCTTTGCCTACACAGATATTCACTAAAACGACTAACGAATATGAACTCAAACAACCCAATATTTCAGGTGACTATTGGATAATGGGAAATAACGTTGATTTGGATTATGATATTGGTGGCACAAAAGGATTGGGTGCGGCTTATCCATTATTAAAGTCGTCAACTACAGAAGTATTTGAGTTAAGTAATGACCCCATTGCCAAAATCGAAACCATGGAGTATGACAATCATGGAAGAATAGAATATATGTCTCATAAAGGGTCTAGTGAAAATTCTGATTATGTTTCTATTATCAAATATTATGATCCGATTAAGGATATTAATTTGATTAGTATTCCAAATACAATATCCGTGCAAGATCCTAATGGATTGGAGTTGCGTAAAAGAGAGATAACCAAAATTGATGAAAAGAATGGAGACTGGTTAGAAATAAAAGTGGATGATGGAGATACTGATGAAAACGACGATTTGGTTCAAATGACATACTATGCAAATGGAAATGTCCAGACGATGACCTCAGCTAAAGATGTTTTTGGAAATGCTAAAATAGAAACGTATTTCTATGACGAAGATCAAGAATTATTCTTATCGAAAATACAAAGTCGAGTAGGCGATGAAGTATTGGAATCATCCTCTAAATATGATCCTAGATATGGTATTCCAATAAGTACTCTAGATGTTACGGATAGTGAAATTATTTATGATTTGGATGCTAAGGGTAGAATGGAGCTAGTCAAAGGACCACATGATCCAGAATACACTATCAAATGTGAATATAAATTGTTTTCTAGGAATCTGGATGGAGATATTGGAGGGCGGGCATACGCTAGAAGCTTACATTACGATGAAAGTAGTGACAATGCAGGGACAGATGATATTGAAACTATCACAATAATTAATGGTTTAGGGCAGCCTTCACAAATCAAAAAAGATATAGTGATCTATGATCCTCTAAGTGAGGAAAAACGAATAGGAATGACTATTTCAGGTATTGCCCAACGTGATAAATATGGGCGTACGCTGAGACAATATCATCCAACTTTTGAATCTATCTATTCTACAGACTTTAAGTCAACAGTAGATATGGATCAATGTGATTACGATAATGATGGTGTTGCTGAATCTCCCTGTTTCACGCATTCTGAATTTGATCAATTAGACAGACCACAAACTTCAAGGGATGCTGATGGAGTTTTATCTAAAATCACATATGATTTAAGCGAAGGTATGTTACATACTCGTATGGAAGTTCCGCAAACATCATCAGTAATTATTAATTCCGATAAGTTCGTTGATGTTGATGGAAGACACCTAAAAGATATAAGCAATGAAGAAAAGGAAACAAAGTATGTTTATGATGCTATCGGTCAGGTCGTAATTGTCATAAACGAAGAAAATAATAAAACCGAAAGTGAATATGATAAGGCGGGTAGGTTAACTAAGTGGACTCATCCTGATGCTGGAATTAATACTTATACTTATGATCCTTTGGGAAATAGAAGTACAATGATCACCGCTAACCAGGCTGAAATCGTTTATAGTACGGATGCTTACGGTAGACCAATGAAAGTGATTTACCCTACCAACGAAGATGGTACGGCGAATGTCAATAATGTATCTTATTCCTATTGGCCTACGGATGCCGAAGGAGAAGAAAGATATAATAGAGGAAAACTCAAACTCCAAGAAGATGCTACTGGACTCCAACAATTCGAATACGGCGATTTAGGAACCTTAATTAAGAATATAAGAACAATAATAGCACCAGGTATTACGAATCAAACTTTTGTGAACGAATATCAATTTGACTCATGGAATCGAGTACTAAATATGACTTATCCGGGTGGAGAAGTTGTGCATTATCGTTACGATGCAGGAGGGAATTTATCAAGTATGAAAGGTGATGATGTCTATGTTGCAGATATGGGATATGATTATTTCGGACAAAAAATATTCTGTGAATATGGTAATGGAACCTCTAATAGTTATATCTATACTCCTGGACTGAGAAGATTGTCAAATATGAAAGCGCTATCTAATGCTGCTGGAGCTACTATGTTTGATAATGATTATAAGTTTGATTTGATTGGTAATGTATTATCTCTTTCTAATAGCGCCGGAGCGATCAGTGAAATTGGAGGACGATACGAACATCGATATGAGTATGATAAGTTTAATAGGTTAACTGGTGCTAAAGGCTTTTTCATAGGAGCTAATAATAACCCTTCTTTACCTTATTCAGAATATAGACTGAATATGGCTTATGAGGGTATGCATCGAATTAGAAATAAGACTCAAAGTCATTATAGAGAATCTCAAGCGGTAAGGGCAAACACTTATGACAATGTTTATAAATATGGAATCAATGATGGATCTGGCGGAATATCTCATCCTAATGCGCTAGTAAGTATTACCAATAATAGTGATGGAGTCTCTCAGGAATTCACATATGATGCGAATGGTAATATGCTGAGTCATAGCAACCCATTGGGTGAAAATAAACGTATGATTTGGGATGAAGCTAATATGATTAAAGCGATCAATATAGCTGATGCTTCGCTACAACATTATATATATGATGCTAACGGTATCCGTGTGCTCAAGGGAAAAGGTGATATTACTTTCATAGGCGTTAATGGTGATGGCGATAATACAGGTAATGATGGATCAGGAAGTGGGGGAACTGGTGATGGTGGACCTAGTAACGACAACGGCGGAACTGGTTCCAATGAAAATGGCTCATCAAATAATGGAGGTAATCTATTGGAAGGTTGTAATATCCCACAAAACTTGAGTGCTTATATAGTGGGGCCAACAGAAGTATCACTAACTTGGACTGGCTATGAGGAAGCGATTATGTATCGTGTGAGATATCGACCATACGGAAATTCCAACTGGACTACAGAAACAAACATAACAGATGTCTATCTGAATATTGATAATATGGAAGAGGGTGTCTTGTATGAATCTCAAGTGCAGAGTAGGTGCCCTCAGGGAGGATGGACTAATTTTACAGAAATAGAATATTTTATTACTGGACCTACGCCACCAATTTGTGAAAGTCCTTCTGATTTGGATATCACATATAGCGGAGGATCGACGGCGCATGTGACTTGGCAAGGCTTTGCGGATGCCGATCGATATCGAATTAGATATCGCAGAATTAATGAAGGGGAGACTTGGAATAATCCACTTGTCCTTGAACCTAATTTTACAATAAACAATATTTTGAAAGGCTCTACATATGAGATCCAAGTTCGCACAGATTGTGCTGAAGGTGGCTGGCAAGACTGGTCAGAAATAGAATATTTAGTAACAACACAAATACCCGTTTCTTGTATAGTTCCAGTAGACTTAGATGTAGTAGCGAATGAGCTAGATGCTGAATTTACTTGGACACCACATACTTATATCAATCCTTATCGATTGCAGTATAAAAGAGTAGGTATAGCCGGTTGGACAACTGTAAATATTAATGGAGATAGTTATTCAGCACAAGGCTTGATATCCAACACAGCTTACGAATATAGAATGAGAATATTCTGTGACGGAGAAGGCTGGTCAGATTGGTCTGATCGTCGATATTTTGTAACTACAGGACAACCAATGTCAGGCGAAGATCTGCCAGGTTGTAATATAGCTACGAACCTATCAAGTAATAATATTAATGAGAATAGTGCACTAGTAGATTGGGAAGGATCCGTAGATGCTACGCTTTATCGACTCCAATATCTTAATATGATTACCGGTGAGACTTTAAATAATACATTCGGAAATCAGGATAATATATTATTGCAAGGACTTGATCCTCGGACCTTATACAGAGTTCGAATAAGAACTAGATGTGGAACAAACCCCTGGATGGACTGGTCCGAATTCCATTATTTTGTAACGGAAGGACCGCTACCTTGTAATGTACCCAGTAATACTAATGTAGAGGTAACTGGCAGTACTTCAGCTGATGTAACTTGGTTAGAATTTGATGATGCGATTAATTATAGAGTCCAGTATCGTCCTGTTTCAGGAGGAGCGTGGATGACTCAAGATGTAACCAACAACAACTTTAGTTTGATAGGACTTGAAGAAGAAACAACTTATGAACTTAGATTGAGGTCTAGATGTCCTAATGGCAATACAGATTGGACCGATCTTTATTATTTTATGACAGAACCATCTCCAATTGTATGCGAAATTCCTGCTAATCTAACTGCTGCTGCACAAAACTGTATTACTGCTGAAGTGAATTGGACGGGTACACCTGATGATTTATTATATGAGGTGGATTATAGATTGCTGCCTGAAGGCAATTGGATGACCATCACAACTTCTAATACGACTCAAATATTGAATAATCTTGAAACGAATAGTCCTTATGAAGTAAGAGTCAGAACAAGATGCCTTGATGGTTACACTGAATATACACATATAGTACAGTTTGTAATGTTCTCTGAAGCGGATGTAGAAAATGGAGTAGTTGATGGTTCTAATCCATCAAGTAATGGAGGCGGACCGAGTGATACTACCGGAGATCCAAATAATCCTAATGGAAGCGGATCAAATGGCGAAGGATCAACAGGTAATCAATTGCAAATAGGTAATTATGCTATATATCCAAGCGAGTATTTTGTTATAGGATCTAATGCAATGGTAACCAAACATTATTATGTGGGATCAGAACGAATCCTAAGTAGGATTGGAGGGCATATGTGCGAATATTCAAATGCATTAGAAAATCTTGAAGGAATACAATCGGAGAAATTACCGATTCGTCAATTTAAAGATTTGGAAAAAGTCTTCAAAGATTTCGAAATGGGTTCTGTTTCAATAGTCAATCAACCACCACCAGAAGAAGATTGTCAAGTAACTGGTGATTGCCCTAACGTATTGTACTATTTCCATCCAGATCATTTAGGCTCAAGTACATACTTAAGTGATGCTACTGGACAACCATATCAGTTTATGTTGTATTTGCCGTTTGGTGAATCTATGGCTGATCAAAAGGTAGATCAATTTGATACACCGTATAAGTATACCGGTAAAGAACTAGATAGTGAGACTGGATTATATTATTATGGAGCTAGATATTATGATCCAAGTGTTAGCCAGTTTTTGGGTGTCGATCCACTGGCGGATCATGGACCTCAGTTTAGTCCATATGTTTATACCTTTAATAATCCGATAAATTTTGTCGATCCTGATGGCCGATGGCCTTGGCCTCCAGGGTGGGGAATAGCCTTAAAGCATGCAGCTAAAAGTAAGTGGAACAGTTATAGATCAACTGCAGGAGGGTTAAGAAATGCTCATCGTATTGTTACTGGAGAAAGTCCAGGATTCTGGAAAAGTGCAGGAATGGAAGTGACAGCTGCAACTCTGCACTTCGGAAATTATACTTCTCAGAACGATGTGTCAGTTTTGGAAAGTGGATACAATATGGATGGCACTAAAGCTACAACGACTGATAAAGTGCTGGCAGGTATATTCGTCGCTTTACCTATAAGTGGTGGTGTAGTCAAGAATAGTGCAGGAGCTCTGATAGAAGGTACAGTTAAGGTCTTTAGGAATGGAGACGAAGTGGCAGAAGCTGCATATAAGTTTGGCAATCTAGGACATAAAGGTACAAAACCTTATAGAGAAGCTCTCGAAGCGATCCAAGGTGGTGGTAATTTTGTAGCGGGCTCTAAAGACGAAGCATTGAAACTTTTAGACGAAGCTTTGCCTGGAATTCCAAATCAAACTGGAAAAGGCCAAGGAAGATTTGGATATCGAATAGATGAGGGCATGTCTGGCGACGGCTTAAAGAATGGTCATGATGGTCTTCATATAAACTACTATAATAAGGATAATGGCGTTAAAGGAACTATATTAATTGAGGAATGATGAAAAGTAAAATTGATATACTAAGATATAAGTCTGGCCCAATAAAAAGAATAGGAAATTATCTTAATGAGACTAAACATGGCCAATGGGTATTTTTTTTTGAAAGTGGAATTGTACAATGGATAGGCACGTATAAACATGGACGTGAAATTGGCATATGGCAAGAGTGGTATAACTCAGGTCAAAGGAAAGAGGAGTGTCGATATCGTGATGGAGAAAAGATTGCAGTAAATTTTTGGGATGAAGAAGGCCGGCAAACACTGAAAGATGGAACTGGGTATACTTACGAGAAATTTGGTGCTAATGACAACGATGTATACAAGCATCACTATGAAAATGGTGTATTTAAATCTGAAGAAAGAATATCTAAAGTATCTTTTGGAAACTTTATTCCAAACGATAAAGAAGCATAAGCCCTAGAGGTTATAAAATCACGAATGATGAAATCGATAAAATGAAATATTCGATCTTTTTCTAGAGATAGGATGAAGCAAACCAAGCCAACATTCAGGGATAGCATAAAGTGCCCTCATGGATGTGGTCAATTACAGGATAGTTTTCATATAGATGGGATTGTTCCAGGTTCATATCAGAAAGCAAAAAGAGGTGGATAATGCTAAGTAAGAAAACTATAGTCTTCTATTTATTACTAGCCTTTTCATTAGCTTGTTCTAATGAAAGAGTCATTTTTGAGAAAAATGACTACAAAATCACTATTAACTCGATGGATGATAGCTATAAAGGTTATCGTTATTACCATAACGGTTCATTAGCTTTAGAAGAAGAGTTAAATCAAGAATATAAAATTGATGGTATTTCAAAGAGTTACTATGAAAATGGTGTAGTAAAAATGATTCAAACTTACGCGAATGGTATTAAACATGGTCCAGAAATAGTTTATTATCCATCAGGAAATATGGAATATAAGGGTCAATACGATTCTTCAAAAATGGATGGTGTTTGGTATTGGTATAGTGATACTAGTAAAAGTGTAGAATTTGATATTTTAGCAAATTATCTTAATGGAAAATATTTTGGATCGCAAGTCGAAATAGATAGTGTAAGTTTGAAACCGATTGTTAGATTTTATAATTTTGATGAATTAATTGGTGTTTTAAAGGATGATATGTCAGGATTAGGCAGAAATAAAGTGGACGGAGATTTGGTTTTCTGTATGTATAATAAAAATCATTTCGAAGTAGGAGATGTTTTTGATTTAACAATCTTCCTTGGCCATGGATCAGATACAGATATTGATTTGAAAATGAAGATTATTAACGAAGAGGATGAGGAAAATATTTCTCCATCAGTGTTGAAAGTACATGATTATATGTCTAAAGTTAATTGGTCTTTACCTGTAAAGAAAACTGCAATTTTGAATATAGAAGTGAATATGTTGGAAAAGGATAAAATTTTATATCAGAGTACTTTAAATATTCCTTTAACGATAAATTAGTTAATCAGGTGAGTGAAGTTTCTCACTCTTCATTTAGCTAATGATCGGTGTTTTTTCGATAATTTAGTTTTGATCTGTTTTCCAGTATCAGAGGTTTCGGAACTGTATGAAACGCTAGTCATCCTACTAGTAGAGATACAACAATTAGTGGTAGAAGAATTAGATAAAAAACATTATGAGATTAATATCAATTGTTTTAATGATTTGTGTTCTGCAATCTTGTACTAAAGAAGATGACTTTGATTTTCTTATTCAACATCTAAACAACTCACATGATTATACTACATATAGTGTTGATTCGGTAGATAATGCAGTGCTGAGATATGATGATAAAGGTATTGTTATTGATAAACACTGGTTCAATGCAGATAATCGTATTTCTCTATATACTACCTACAATAGATTCTTTGAGACTAGTAAAGCGGCTTTTATAGCTCGATTCCGAGATGGAGAAGTTTATAATGTAGAAGGATATCCACTATATCTTTCATCTGACTTTATAGATAAGAATACTTTAGTGTTGGATACATTAAAAGCATATTTATATGTCGCTAACTCTCCTTTTTTTCATTCTAATCTAAAAATTCTAAAGACAAATATTTCTAAGGACGAAGTCTATTTAACAGAAAAGCAAAATCCGAATTTCTTTATTTACTATGAAGATTATCCTGATTCAACAATTCAAGAGATGGACTATGGTTTTTATACTACTATAAGATCATCAAATTTTGAAATTATAGACTCATTGAATTTTAATGTAACATTACATAAGAAGGCAGCTAAATGATTGGATGTTTTTTGATAAGCCGCTACCGAACACATCAAACTTGATTGGAATGTCTGTTGACTTATATTCAATATTTAATATGAAAGAAAATCGTTATAAGTACAGTAATTATGAATTACGATGATGAAAGTAACTAAAGTATTAATACTTATGCACCGTTATAAATGACAAAGAGAAATAAACACTTTAGAAAAACGATCTACTCATTAGAAACTAAGGAGCCATTTAATCTTAAACTTATTCTTAGTCTTAAACTTATTCACATTACAATTCCATCACCACAAAATTCTTATCCAAAGCATCAATGTTTTCTTTCATAATATCTAATAGACGGTCTCCATACATATCATAGTACTGAAAGAAATTATCATGACGCTCCTGCAATCCGTTATTAGGGAAAAGGCTTGATTTTACTTTGCGGATTTTATTGACTTGTGTCTCTTGTTGTGCTTTGATGGTTCTACGGAGACGTGATTCTAATTGCTCTATTACCTTAAGTTGCTTACTACCTTCTGCCAAGACTTTACCTTCTAAGGTAGGATCGATTATTTTCGCTCGTTCGGATATAGATTTGAAAATATCTTCGACTGATTCTACTTCTTTACTTAGATCTAATTCTACCGAAGATTCAGATTCTATCAAGTCTGCGATCAAGCGATCTTCATTTTTAAATACGTTTTCAATACTAATATTGAGCTTGGACATGTTCTTCAAATGACTTCCAGTAAGTAACATCGCTGATGCTCTACGAATCAAAATGGGGTAGAAAACTCCAAAAGATTCAAACTGAGATTTTCGTTCTATCCAGTAAGCCAATTCTCCGCCGCCGCCGATATAAGCCAAGTTAGGTAGAATCGTTTCTTGATAAAGAGGCCGCATGATGACATTGGGAGAAAAGCGTTCTGGATGATTATCTAATTCGCCTAATATTTCTTTTTCAGTAAATGACAATGCTGTATTGACTACCTTATACACACCATTTTCTAGCTCTATACGTTCTCTTGATCCATCCTGTAAATAAAATAGATTTATATCTCTGGCAAAAGCTTGAGACTTGTATCCTAATGCTTCGATTTCAGATTGGGCATTTTGCACAAGTGGTGCACTGTTTTGCTCCAATAGCTCTTTACGCATCATTGGGGCAAAAGCTGATTTCAGCGCCTTATGGTCAGGATTTAGTATTACCAATCCATATTTGCCAAATATGCTGTGTACCAATCGAGTGGTCATCTCAGCGTAAGTATGACTATTATCGTAAGCGTCTCGAATCCATTGCTTAGCTTGTTGAGCATCTTCTTTATCACTAAGTATTTCTTCTAAAGCTTTTATCGCTTCATCTATACCTTCGAGATTCATTCTTCCTACGGATCCGCCTTTGTCTTGTTGCCATTCGATGGTCTTACTATACACCTTACATTTATTCACTTCATCAAAGTCATGATCCTCACCACCACTGATAAATACGGGAACAAAATCATAGGCTGGATGAACCACTTTAAGTTGCTCCGCCATATTTATAGCTGAGAAAATCTTAATAATATAATATAATGGTCCTGTAAAAAGTACAGGCTGATGCGCAGTGATGACTGTAAATGTGTTTTCTGATTCTAAAAGGTTGATGTTTCGTAACGATAAGGCATTATCCGGAAGATCTTTGTATTGCTCCTTTAATACACCTACTAGCAGCTTTCTGTCAACCTGATATTGCTTGCGATCTTCTAGAGCTTGTGCAAAAGAAGCTAATTCTGGTTTATACTTTATAAGACTTTCAAATGGATTATTTTCTGACTGATACGCCTTATCTCTATCTGAAAGTTGAGGTACATCAGCGAAGCCTATTTTATGTATAGCCATGTTATTAAGTAATCGTTTATAGTTAGCTAAAGAGCCCTTAACAATAAGACTCTACAGATGGTTGAATATGGGAGGTAAAAGTAATCAATCTATTAAGCGAATAGTAATCTGCGGACATAACAATGATTGAATAGTATAAGGTTGTGATGTACGAATGATTTTATAGTTCGATACAAGAATGAAATAATGATGAAAGCTTTCTCATTTATTGATAATAGTATTCACACCTTAAATAATTCACTCATTAAGTAATGGAATGCTACTTTTACTATTGATGTTTCGATACTTCGTAAATAGAATATTTTCTG
Organism: uncultured Saprospiraceae bacterium; assembly: GCA_937927575.1. Lineage (GTDB taxonomy): Bacteria > Bacteroidota > Bacteroidia > Chitinophagales > Saprospiraceae > UBA1994. The sequence continues at coordinate 23,086 of CALBEE010000130.1, forward strand.
GTATAGCCGTGATCATAGCTGTGGTTATCTTGATAAGTGCGATTATCTATCTAGCACCAGTTGATCCTACGAGATTGAGTTTTGGACAGCGATCAGATGACGCCACGGTAGAAGCAAGAAGAAAGCAATTGGGATTGGATCTTCCACTGTATCAGCAAATGGGAAGATACTTAGCGGATATTTCTCCTATATCGAAGATAGATAATCATTATGCGGATCAGTACGAGGTAGTAGGTATAATTAATAAAGGGAAGCAAACTAGTTGGGTGGTCAAAAAGCCATTTTTTAGGTACTCTTATCAGACTGGAAGAAGGGTTTCGATGATGTTGAGTGAGACCATTCCCAAAACAATAATATTGGCTTTGTCGGCTTTTTTAATTGCTACTATTTTAGGTATTCTCTTTGGTATCATAGCGGCTTTATACAGAGATTCTAAATTGGATCAATTCATCATTGGATTTTCTACATTAGGATATTCGCTTCCTAGCTACGTGAGTGCAATGGTTTTAGCCTTAATCTTTGGCTATTATCTCAAGCATATTACGGGCCTTAATCTTCAAGGTAGTATATATGAGTTGAATGATTTAGGAGATGAAGTAATTGTTTGGAGAAATTTGATATTACCAGCCATCGCATTAGGTATTCGACCCATAGCTATAGTTACTCAGTTGACGAGATCTGCAATGTTAGATGTATTATCTATGGATTACATCCGTACGGCAAGGGCTAAAGGATTAGCATTTACTAAAGTGATTTCTGGTCATGCTTTGCGTAATACGATGAATCCTGTGACTACGGCGTTGACAGGATGGTTGGCATCCTTATTAGCAGGTGCTTTTTTTGTTGAGAATGTATTTAACTTTAAAGGAGTAGGCCAACTCACGGTAGATGCTATGATTAATTATGATGTGCCGGTATTATTAGCCTGTGTCATATTTATATGTGTAGTATTTGTGCTTTTAAATATAGTGGCAGATGTCCTTTATGTATGGTTGGATCCTAAAGTGAAAATTAGTTGAGCACAAAAAAAGCTCTTAAGGTAAAAGAGCTGAAAGCTGTTACCAACGTAACTTCTTAGGCTAAATCTTTAAAACTGCTTCAACACCTTAATACCTCAACATCTCAACACCTTAAACAGTCAAAATCTTAACATCTAGAGCTTATAACCTAAACACCTTAACAGCTAATTATATACCAATAGACGTACTAAAGATGATCATGTCAGGAGTACCTTTAAACTTAGATTGTATAGGGCCATAATATATATGATCTCCGATGGAACGGAAAGAACTTTCAAACTTGACATCAAATTTAATATGTACTTCACCTAATTGTAGGTCATATCCCACATTACCACTAAATCCAAAACTCAAAGTTCTTGGACGTGGTACATATACATCTTGAAGTTCGATTCCTCCTTGGTAGTCTCCCAATATATGAAAAACAGGTCCTACGCCTATTCTAAAATTATTAGCATGGATACCTGACAACACTTGGAAATCAATATAATGGAAAGTCTCGTCGTAATAGATCGTTGGATCATCTTTACCAAAGAAGGACCTTACTTTATATTCATTCTTATATCTATTATATAATAAATCGCCTTCTAACCATATATAGCCAAACTTCCTTGAGGCAAACATTCCAACAGATGTGACAGACTTGCTATCTTCTTGTGATACTTCATAGATCAGAAAATCATCTTCATTACCAACGACAGTAGTTTCTGGCCTCGTCAATACTTCACCATAACCTATCTTGATACCAAATATAGTTTTGTTAGGATCAGTGATATAAAGCTGTGCTTGCATTCCGATTGCTCCAAAAAGCAAAGCCAGAAGTATAATATGTTTTTTCATATGGTGTAAATATAGGAGCTTTGTAACATCTAATGTAACATCCTAGCGGACAAAGAGTTGTTAGTCCGTTGCAAGCTATCATTGACATTCATAGGTTAGACTCCCTTATGACAAATTATGCTGCCTAATTATCTATATATTAAAATAATTCATATTGATAATGGGGATCATTGATTACATTTGCGATTCAACACAAAACTATGAGTCACGACGATAATAATATGAGGTATGCACAGCGTGGAGTCTCCGCTAATAAGGAGGATGTACATGCGGCTATCAAAGGTCTGGATAAAGGACTTTACCCTCATGCCTTCTGTAAGATTTTGCCTGATGTTGTAGCAGGTAGTGCAGATTATGTCAATCTCATGCATGCGGATACAGCTGGAACTAAGACATCTTTAGCTTACATGTATTGGAAAGAAACGGGTGATCTTTCAGTTTGGGAAGGGATCGTCCAAGATAGTATCGTCATGAATATAGACGACATGGCTTGTGTAGGTTGCGTAGATAATATCATATTAAGCAGCACGATCGGTCGAAATAAAAAATTGATTGATGGAGAAGTTATCAAAACGATCATTCAATACACTCAAAAGTTTGCAGATCAAATGAGTAATCATGGCGTTAATTTGCATCTTGCTGGTGGGGAGACTGCTGACGTAGGAGATATAGTCCGTACGATTGATGTAGGTTTTACAGCTTTCGCCAGAATGAAAAAGTCCGAAGTTATTGATAGTAATATATCTCCAGGTGATTACATTGTAGGTTTGGCTTCTTATGGTCAAAGTACCTACGAGTCAGATTATAACGGTGGCATGGGATCTAATGGATTGACATCTGCTAGACATGACGTATTTGATCATGAGTATGCGTCTAAATACCCTGATAGCTTTGATCATCATACGGCAGATGATTTAGTGTATGTAGGTAGCAAAAAGTTAACTGATGTTACTAATGTAGATGGTGACTGGCTACATATTGGAAAAATGGTTTTATCTCCGACTCGTACTTTTTTGCCAATACTAAAACAGGTGGTAGATAATCATAGAGCAAATATCAATGCTATGATTCATTGCACTGGTGGAGCACATACTAAAGTACTGAAGTTCCTCAAGCAAGATGTTCGCATAGTCAAGGATAATCTCCTAGAAACGCCGCCTCTATTTAGGATGATTCATAATGAATCTGGTATTCCGCATAAAGAAATGTATCAAGTATTTAATATGGGTACTAGACTCGAAGTGTATTGCAAAGACAAGACCGCTGCTGACGAAATTGTAGCGATTTCAAAATCCTTTAATGTAGATGCTCAAATCATAGGCAGGGTAGAGGCAGCTGATAAAAGCAGCGTTGAAGTGAAGAGTGAATTTGGTGAATTTACTTATCACTAATGTTGCAAACTATAGTTCATTATAGTCTTCATTTTGTATTTCCTGGAGTATTAGCATATACTTTTTTTCGAGATCAATGGAAAAAAGCATGGCTGATAATGATCGCTACCATGTTAGTTGATCTAGATCACTTATTGGCAGATCCAATTTTCGATCCCACAAGGTGTAGTGTGGGGTATCATGTTTTGCATAGCTATTTTGCGATTGCTTGTTATATTATTCTACTAGCTTTTCGCAAATGGCGAATCATTGCGGTAGGTTTATTATTTCATATGTTGACGGATAGTATTGATTGTTGGATGATGAATCTATAGAATATTAGGGTTGTAGGCAAAAAAAATGCAAAGCTGAAGTAGCTTGCATTTATGTGTATAGATAATTTTATACTCTATGTTGTTGCTTCGCCTTCAGTTTCTTCTTCACTAGCTGGCATAAGTAAAAAGAGCGCTGCACCTATTATTACTAATCCGATTCTTATCGCCCAACCTGTAGTTGCTCCCCAGTTATCTATCCACATGAGTATGGATAAATTGCGATCCATATAATTCAGTACGATAGATATAATTCCCCCTAAGGCAAGATACATTCCTAATGATTTCATATTGTTTTGATTTTGGTCTACAGAAATTCTGCTTCACTAAGATATTAAAAAATATGATTTCGGCATTTTGATTGGGTTGAAATTTCATTCTAAAATTTCTAGGATCTTTCCAAAGGCATCTCCTAAGCCTTCAAATACATCACCTAATTCTAACCATGACATATCGAGATCGATTTCTGTTGATGTTCCCCAGTCTGAGAGTGAGCTGCTAGATAGCTCTTTTGCAGCCTCAGCTTTGAGTTCTAAATATCTGGCAGATGACGAGCTAAATGCTTCGATGAAATCTACTGCCGTTAAAAAGAAAGAGGATGACATTTCTAATAATTCAGAGGCTACCTCAATGCTGTCCCAAATGGATGACTCAGATACTTTTTTTTGTGCCTTTTGCAATTGTTCCTTAGTATAAAATTTTTGCTTTCCATTTGACTCTACAAGTGCCTTTCCTACTGATTTTAAGTATTCATTCTTATCCATGGATTAAACTATTAACTGACCATTTTGGTGACTTCGATTTTAGCATTATTTAAAGAACTAGAAATTTCATCTCTTAACCCTTCTAACTTATTTAGTGTTTTCTCCTCATGATCCAACAGCCGATCCAACTCAAAAAAGTTATCGTCAATTCTTCGTTTTATACGCTCCGTATAGTCATTGAGTTTGGCCGTAATTTCTTTTTCTAAAGTATCTCTACCTTTTGCTATTTCTCCTTCAAATTGACGCAGAATTTTACCTTTGTTCAATCCCAAAGTAATCCCTGCAAAACCAATTCCAACTGCCGTTAAGATCCCACCAGTAATATCGAATACAGCTCCAGGTAATACCGTAGATAATACAATTCCCACTACTGCAATGCCACCTCCAGTGGCTAACTTAGGGGTAACACTGCCACCTTCATTCGCTAAACTTTCATCATAGAAGTTTTCACTGTTTTTCATGAAATCAGAAAATGACTGCTGCAGATCTCTCAATACATTAGCTCTACGCTCTGCAATATCTGCGAATATTTCGTCATTATTTCTAAGTACCGTTTCGCTATCCTTAATTCTATTGTCGACTAATTTACCCATCATTTGAATATTGTCAGCTACGTCGATAATTCCATTTTGTAGTTTATCTTTAAGTGTAGTATTCAGTTCGTATTCAAATGCTTTGGTTTCGTTCGCTAGCCAATCTTTTAGATTTTGATTAGTGCCAAATACAGAAGAGAATGACCTTTTGATCACATTGGTAAATGATAATCCAGATTCTAAATTGTCGGAACTTTTATTAGTGATTCGATCATAACTTGCTAGAAGATTTTCGAGAAGTGTATTGATTTGTTTCTTAGTTTTTCCTTCTTGGATATCTAAAGTTTCTCTGATGTCAGTTCTGAAAATAGTATCCTTCTCCCATTGTTTTTTTCTAAGTGTTAAACTAGCGTCTATCTTTTCATTAATAGATTTAGCAGTTTCTATTTTATTGAGAATCTTAAGGTATGGCGCTTTACCACCAGTTATATTTGTAGTGATATATTCTTTTAGAGGAATAAAGCCTGATCCCACTATATCTCCATCTATTTGTTGCTTGGCTGATACATCATAAACTTTAGGTTGGGCAATACCTTTTTTAATAGCATGGTCCTTTACTCCTTGTATATTGATAGCAAGATCATCATCTTCCATCAAATCTTTTTGCTGTAGGACGAAGATGATATTTCGTTTCCATTCATCATTGATATAATCGAAAAACTCCCAAGCAGATTGGCGATAAGGATTTTTGGATTCGAATACAAATACGATCAAATCCGCGTGAGGAATAAAACGTTCTGTAATTTCTTGATGGTGATCTACTATAGTATTAGTACCTGGTGTATCTACTATGCATATGTCCTTTAAAATCTCTATCGGTTGATATATTTTCTTGAGATATGGATTGACTTCCTCTATTCGTTCTGCACCATAAAGTATTTGCTGAATAGTGTCTGTCATAGGCATGGGAGCCACCTTGGCAATCTCCTTATCTCGAGCATCTAATAGCGCATTAATAAAACTACTTTTTCCAGCTTTTACTTCACCTACAATGACAAACATAAATGGTGCACCTAATTGTATCTGTACGTCTTCTACAGTTTGTTGTAAGCCTTTATGTTCTATGATTCGTGTAAAATCATGCAATTTATCTACTGCTGATTCTAGCTCTTGATGTATATGACTCAGTTTAGGATCTACTATTTGCTCCATGTATGACTTTGCTTATTTGCGTCTAAGATAAAGCGATGTCTCTGGACCAAGGCAAAATAGAGCATCTATTATACTAAGACCTTCTACAAATCCATGTCGATCCTCAAATACTTGTGAATAGTCTAAGGTTTCAGATACTTGCGGTTGATAGTCTTTGAGCCGCTTGTTCCTTAGATCTAGGTAGTCATCATCACTATAGGATTTTTTATAAGTATCGGTGTATAAAAAGACGGTTTCCGATAATTCACATCTTTTTATCATCAACTTACGCATCTCTTCATTCAAGTTCCAAAGAAGTGTGTGGCGTTTTCGTAGTATTGCTTCTAGTTCAGGATAATAATAATCAAAATAGGGTGCTGCTCCATATGCAGATCGTATGGCATGCAGCATATCTCCGATCCAGCTATCATGATATGATATTTCCACTTCAAGAATAGATTTGCTGTCATGCTTCCCCTTTTTGAGAGGAACTGTAAGTGTTATAGGACCATTGACGCCCATGATGATACACTTGTTCCGAAGGCTACGCTTTTGATAGGTTTCATTCGCTTCTAAGAGTATCTTGTCTATAGTAGTATAGAGTGCAAAAATAGAAGTTGGTGCTAAGAATTGCGTTTCGTGTACAAGATGCATATCTGTAAAGGTAAGGATAGGGTGGATTGTATCATAAAGTGACTATCCCTTCTTTTTCTTTTCTTCTTTCGCTTTTTTCTTCGCTTCTTCAGCGGCTTGCTTTTCTCGCCATTCTTTTTTCTTAGCGGCAATCAATGCTTCTCTTGTTTTGGCAACTACTACCTTTTCCTTGTAAATGTTATAAAGGAAGTACGAAAAATTACGTTTTAGTCCTTTTATCTTTTTCTTAGAATTTAAGGGGATACTTATGAAAAGACCCAAAGCTCCAAAATTGGATCCCAGATTAATATACATGGGTGAGTTGAAATTAGATTGTGGAACAGCGTGAAAAAACGCTTCGCCGCCGTTTTCTCCACCAATAAGTTCCGCACGTTGACCATTGATCTTTACTGATCCTCTTTTGCCTTTAGCTATAGTTCTTTGAACATACTCATAAGGCATCAATTGAACTTTTCTTCCATTTATCTTAAAAGCTTTGCCTTTCTTGTAGTTATCATCAAATTTTCCAAGAACACAAATTAAATTATCAGCCACAATTTTTTCATTGATGTGAATCTGGTCTATTTTCATACGATATAAAGAAATCCAGTATTCGCATAGGACACCTTTAATCTTGGAGCTATCTACAGTAATGCTATTTAGACCTAGTGGTAGAGCCATTTCAGCAATTTCACTAAACTGATTATCCAATCTATTTCCTTTAGAACTATTCGTCCTACAGTGCATTTTTACAAGTGGTTTGGGTTTGTTTTCTAATGCATCTTTGATGTAATATAGACTTTTTGCTTTCGAAGGTGTTAATTGAGAAATAGCTAAACTATCGAATTCTATTATATTAATAAACGAAGTATAGTCCTTTGGATCATATTGGCTAGAGCCTTCGAATTGAAAGAGAAAACAAAATGATATGATGATATAAAATCGTGAGGCTTTAAGTTTGAATGCATTCATATGTAATAATTTTCTATTCAGTAACAAGGCGTTTCTCGGTATCCATCTCCCACTACAGTCTGATCATGATCAATAGTAAAATTGAATTCTTCACCATCTTTCTTTCTAATATATTTTGCATAATCCCAATTTCCGGAATGTCTAAATTCGTAAGTGCCAGTCTCCTTGCCCATATCCACTTCCGTATATATAGTCTTGGTTGCTGGATGACCCGGAGTGATGATGACCTCATCAACATAGGTTAAGGGAATAGCTTGTAATTGCCCCTTATATTTAACTTCTAATGCATTACCATAGGTATCAAAACTCACTGACATTTGAAGGTCTTTAATTTCATCACCTCGAAAGCAAATATAATGATCAATATCTCCAGCCTTCTTTGCAACTACGGTATCTGTATCGCTAGTCTTAACTATCGTAGTGGTATTGTTTGGTTTACAAGCCACGATTCCCACTATCAATGAGGCTATGATTAAGAGGTAGGTCGTTATTTTCACTAGAGCGTTTTAGGTAGATTTTGATTGAATATTTCACTAACGAAGATAATGATTATGTAATTATCTTAAAATACTATTTTCTAAAGGGAAAAATAGGATCAGTGTATTTCATCCCTTTATTCATAACTTTCTTATCTATGCAATGTTATTAAAAGCATATGAAAGACTACCTCAACTTAGTAAAGTTCTCTCACACGATTTTTGCACTTCCTTTTGCATTGGTAGGTTATTTTTTGGCTATTAACCTCCCTAACTATAGTTTTCAATGGAAGACTTTCGTATTAGTATTACTTTGTATGATTTTTGCGCGAAATGCGGCTATGGCCTTTAACCGATATCTAGATCGAGATATTGATGGCCAAAATCCTCGTACCGCAGTTAGAGAGATACCTTCTGGAATACTAAGTGCCCACAGTGTCCGTATTTTTGTGATTATCAATGTGTTGGCTTTTATTGCGACTACTTATTTCATTAATTCTATTTGTTTATTTCTTAGTCCAATTGCTATCGGAATAGTCTTGTTTTATAGTTACACTAAGCGATTTACCTTCCTTTGCCATGTTGTATTGGGTTTGGGCCTCTCTTTAGCACCGATTGGAGCCTTTCTCGCGGTGACAGGTGTATTTGATTGGATACCGATAATATATGGAGCTTCCGTAATGCTTTGGGTAGCAGGTTTTGATATTATATATGCGATGCAAGATGTTGAGTTTGATCTTTCGTTGGGACTCAAATCTACTCCTGTTAAGTTAGGAAAAAGTGGAGCCATGATGCTTTCGTATGTATTTCATATTATATGCTCAGGATTGATGTTGTTGGCTGCTTTTACAGTGACGCTCAATTATTTAGATGCGGGTTGGCTAATATGGACAGGTACCGCCATTTTCATTGCTTTATTGATTTATCAACATACCATAGTAAGCGTGAATGATCTCAGTAGAGTCAATTTAGCCTTTTTCACTACTAATGGCATTGCCAGTGTTGTATTTGGTAGCCTCGTGATTATCGATTTAATGTTCTAATCTCTTTTTCAATCTATTTCTACTGGTGAGGTATATGCCTAAAGGTCTGTCTATAAGCTAGTTATTTGTCAAATTATGTCATTTAAGCCTAAGAATGCTCTAAGAGGTTAATTTAGAGCGAGTTATTACTATATTAGATGTCTAAATAGTTTGCATCAGAATGCTGATAGTCGAGCGATTTATAATTATTTATGCTTTTTATTAGAATATCGATTACCTTTTTTTTTCTCGCGGTATCTATTATTGATAATCTAATAATACTTACACCTTTTAAAATTTTAAAAATGAATACAAGATTTAATTTTTTAGTGCAGTTTGCACTTATTGCTATGTTTTTTAGTTTTTCTCACTATAGCAATGCACAATTTAGAGGAGGAGCAAGTACTGTTTCTACTCTCGGTGATCAAGGAGGTCATGGTAATGATGAGCCTTGTTTCTCCCCATCAGATTCTGTCTTTGTCGATTTGGTAATGAGTTTCGAAACCTTGAATGTCGGTGGTGCATTTGATGATGTTCATGGAGATTTCCAAATTGATTTGATGGATTTTGATTTTGGTTGTAATCTTTTCGTCGGAGTTACATCAAATACAACGAATCATACTTCATATATATCTCTATCGAATGTAGAAACTGTTGATTTAAATACTGAGAATGTTGCTTTCCTTGGAAATACAGTAAACGAGAGAATAGCTTTATTAGAAATTGCTCTTCCAACACCAAAATTAGAAACGGATTGTATTTCTGGAAAAAGATTTGAAAAGCAAATATTTACGTTAGACTTATATTGCTTTGATGGAAACGAATATAGTCCCCTGGATCCTTGTGATTATGATGATTTCTTTTTTGAAGAGTTTCTAGATGACAATTGTTCATTAGCTTATGAGGTTGAAGTTTCTATTTGCTGTTTAAATCTGGATGAAGAAGGTAGTGGTGATATTCGAAATGGCTTAATATCTGCAATTGATGAAGAGGTTAATGCTTTACTAATCAACAAGAATAATCTGTTAGTAACTAATTTCGATGTTAATGGGAAAGGAGAAAATATTCAGTCTAATTCTGCTTTTCAATTGGCAAAATATAATATTTATGATACTAGAGGATCACTGATTTTTAGCGGAGAAAAATTATTAAATCAAGATGAGCAAGTGGAAATCGAGATAGCTCATTTAAACCAAGGTATATATATATGTAGGATTGTAATTGAGGATGCACTTATTGTGTCTACTAGGTTTGTTAAAATGTAATTTGTTTAAGATTAAATTCAATTCGTTTATTTTGAAATAAATTGATTATGAAAAGGAATCTTAAATTATTGTATATAATTTTAAGCAGTGCTTTATCGCTGTGTGCTCAATCGAACGAAACTTCGAGAACATCAATTTATTTGGATAGTTTAAATGTTCATGGTTGGGGAGCAAACGAAAATTATATAGAAAATTTAGATAGATTATCTGAAATTGCATTTTCGGAAGATAGTTTTAGAATTTATGAACTGTGTCGAACCTCGGTTAATATAGTATATAGGGAGTTGAAGGATTATACTGGTTTAATTTCTTCAATCAATTTATCAGAAGAGTATGAAGAAGGTGACGTTGCAAGTCAAAGTTTTAAAGTTTCAATATTAAATGAACGAGCTATTCTTTCAAGATTTACAGGTGACTTTAGAGATGTTGTTGATATTAGACTTGATGCAATAGAGATAGCAATGGGAATTGAAGAACATGAAATTGAGTTAGCTACTATGTATGGCAATATCGTAGTTGATTATTTTTCACTTGGCGATTTAGTGAAATCAAAGGAGTATTGTGATAAAGGATTGGAACTCATAGAGGAATTGGATGGGTTTCACTACGAAAGGGCTTTTTTTTATCATGGTATTGCAAAAATATTTCTCAGAAAAAAAATGTATAATGAGGCTGTTAACTTTTTTAATAAGGCTGACGCCTCATTGTTTTTAGAAAGAGATAAAGTAGAGGGAGTTAAGAGACTTGAAATTGATAATTGCCTTTTGAAAGCTGAAACTAAAATTAGATTAAGTCAATTTATTGATGCTAGAGAATTATTGAGTTCTGTAGTTGAATTGCAAAAGCATACGGATTTTCGAATTTATAGATTGTATGAAGTCAAATCGATTTATCATTTGGCTTTAAAAGAGTATTCAGAAGGTTATCGCAATATTCAAAAATCAATAGAGAGTCTGGAAAATAAGGATATATTAGATTCTGAATATTCAGTTTTGTCTAGAATGTACATGAATCTATCATTTTATTATTTAGAGATTAATGAATTAATAAATAGTCTTAATGCATTAGAGCAAGGATTGTTGTATTTTAGAACAGAAGAAGATTCAATTAATTATGATTATGGATATTCTGAATTAGCAATTGATATGTTAATAATGAAAAATTCTTTGTGTGCTAGAATTTACATTGAAAATAAACTAGAATCTGATTACGAACAAATGGTTAAGAATTTTAAAGAAACTACAAATGTAATTGCCAATATAAGAAAAAAAATTATTCAGAAAGAATCCAAATTTGAAATCCTAGAAAAATCGATTCCTTTCTACGATACATTTTTGAACGCTGTCTTTGAGCATTATAAAGGGACTTATTTTGACTTAGATAAAAACTTGATTTTCGATGCAGTAAATCAAACTAAATCCGCAATTCTCAGTGATAAAGTAAATTATAAAAATCTAATTAATGATCCTAATCTACCACCTTTACTAATCCGTAAAGAAAAAGATCTCAGACTCAAAAGAGCTTTATACAAAAAGCAAGTAAAGAAAATAGAATCACAAGATTCTATAGATGTGGATCAATTGGCTGCTTTTAAAGATAGCCTCTTTAGGTTTAATCAAGACTATGATATATTAGACAAGCGCATACGAGAAGCTAAAGAAGAAGTAACTGGTTGGAATCTAAATGATGATATCGATTTGGATCAATTGTCCCAGCTAATGAAGCAGGATGAAATGATGATAGATTATTATGTTTCTGATGAGTACATTTACTATGTGGCGATATGGAATGGAGAAACCTTCGTGGATAGAGTATTGTTGGAAAGTGTCAAAGATGATATTATAAACTTTGTAGATTATATATCGCAACCGCCAACAGCTAATAATCAATTGAATGTTGTAGCGTTATCTGATAATATTTTTTCATCCTTATTAGAGCCATATATAGAAAATAGATCTTCTGTAAAATCGCTAAGAATACTTCCGAGTGGATTATTAAACGCTTTACCATTTGAAGCATTAAGCTATGAAGAGGAAGGTATAACGAAGTATCTAGTAGAGGATTGTCCAATACTATATTCAGTTTCAAGATCACAATTGCTACAGAAAGAAGAATTATCATCCTCACATAATATAATGGCCCTAGCTCCAAAATTTGAGTCAGATATTATATCCGACACCAGGTATGCCTGTGATGGAGCAGAATTATCCAATCTCAAATATGCACAAGAAGAAGTGGGATATATTCAAAATGCCTACGCTGTAACTAATAATGATTCTATAAGTGCTAGCTATTTTCTTGAGAATATTTCAAACAATGATATCTGCCATTTAGCTACACATGGCTGTGTCAATGCGTCAGATCCTATGCTAAGTGAGATCTTCTTTAATGATCAACCCGTAACAGGATATGATGTTATGAACTTAGATACAGATCTATCCTTGATGTTTCTTAGTGCATGTAATACAGCAAGGGGAGAGGATGTACAAGGGGAAGGCGTTATTGGTTTGACAAGTGGTTTCTTTGAAGCTGGTGTGCGTAATATGATTTCGAGCTTATGGTCAATAGATGATTTAGCTTCTTCGCAAATCGTAAAAGGATTTTATAAGAATGTGAAAGAAGGAGATACATACAGCCAAGCACTTAGAGCCTCAAAATTGGAATATCTAGAATCGGCTGATAAGCTCAGATCTCATCCGTATTATTGGGCTGGATTAGTACAAATAGGAGCTGGAGTGACAATAGAGAAATCTCAACCTTGGTGGTTGTATTTGGGGGGATTTGGGCTTCTGGGAATAGGATATTTGTTCTGGAGAAAAAAGCAATTAAGCACCTAAGTCACTAAACCCATAAAGCACTAAACACCTTATTGCGTTACAAATTAAATCTCAGCATTTACGCGAGCATTTCTCAGCTCAGAAAGCGCATGTAAATCATTTTGCGCTTTTGCAACAGCAATGCCTTCATCATAAATTCTAAGTGCCTTTTCTGTTTCATCAATCTCAGTATAGATATAAGCGAGGTGATAATATAATCCTACATAATCTGGATCGTCTTCCTTTAAGGCTTCGAACTTTTCTATGGCAGTTTGAAGATCGCCTAATTTTTCGTATTCCTTAGCTATGGCATATTTAACGAAGCTATCTTGAGGATCTTCGGCTAATAATTCTTTAAGATATACGAGTCTATCTGAGTTTGAAGACATGAGTTTATTATGTGTATGAATGGAACAAAGATAAGTGATTAAAAAATGGCCAACCTAATTTACTTAGATTGACCATGGATATTATTTCATTCTATTAGAGGAACATCGAGAAATTAACGTTGAAAGTGGTAATAGCATCATCTTCATTTCCAAAAAATCCAATCGAAGGCTCTAAATTAATGTTATCCGCTAACCCAATTCCATAACCCACTGTAAATGTTCCGAAACTGGTATTATTACCTCCAGTACCAAAGCGACCCAAACTTACATCTATTGGAACTTTGCCTATGATATAATATTTTGCTCCTATAGCCAATGAGGTGATACTCGTCCCTCCATCACCCAGATTAGAGTAGTTTAGTTTTAAAGCAAAATTTTGACTGATAAAGTACCCTCCATTAAAGCCGAGGCCAGAGAATGTATCTTCTCCTTCCGATATAGAAGAAAGTCCTGTTGCACCTCCTATGGGTAATCCTCCGAATAGATTATAACCTGTTTCTATAAGTATTCGACCTTTTCTATCAAAAGTCTCCGTTTCTACTTCTTCCGTTTCTTTAAATATTTTGTTTGATCTATCTTTTTTTTGAGCACAAAGGATTGTTGCGCTGAATGCAAACAGCAATACGAAAATTGATTTTTTCATTTGATTTGATTTTAGGTGAAACTAATTGATAGCAAAACAGTTAGAGTTTTCCTGAATTGCTTTCACATAGATAGTATTAATTACTGATCTATAGTTTTAACATTAATAAAAACTCTCCTAATTAAATGCTAATACAGTTTTTGCATGGAAAAAGAAGCTTTCGGACAATAAAAATTTAACTCTGAGTTTAATTTTCTAAAAATGCATTATATTTGCAACTCAAATGGAAGCATGTAGTTATGATTATGACAATCGAATAGCATAAGAAGTGATATTGCAACTTATATTTGCGACCAAATTAATAGACATTATCAAATCACGATAAATATTTAATATGAAGCTGTTAGTATGTATAAGCAGGACTCCAGAGACCACTGCGAAAATCAGTTTTACCGAAAACGATACTCAATTCAATACAGATGGAGTACAATATATTCTCAATCCATATGATGAATGGTACGCCTTAGTAAGGGCGATAGAACTAAAAGAGCAGTTAGGTGGATCGGTTACTGTGATTAATGTCGGTGGTGCAGCAAATGATATAATCATTCGTAAAGCATTATCTATAGGTGCTGATGATGCGGTCAGAGTAGATGCTGAAAATGTAGGATCCGCTTTATTTGTGGCAAAGCAAATCGCAGCGCATGCTGAAGGAGCTGGTTATGATATGATATTCACTGGTAAAGAGACTATTGATTATAATGGATCTGAAGTAGGAAGTATGGTAGCCGAATTATTGGATTTACCATATATATCTTATGCATCCCACCTTGAAATGGATGGAGAAACGGCGGTAATTACGAGAGATATTGAGGGTGGAGTAGAAGTAGCATCAGTAAGTGGAGCATGTGTCGTATCTGCAGCAAAAGGTCTAGCAGAACAACGTATACCGAATATGAAAGGTATTATGATGTCAAAGCGTAAACCTCTAAATGTTGTTCCTGCGGTAGAGGTAAATGCACATGTAGAGACAGTAAAATACTCTTTACCGGAAGCTAAGACGGGTGTCAAATTAGTAGATCCGGAAAACATGGATGAATTGGTAAGATTGCTTCATGAAGAGGCAAAGGCTATATAAGCTAATCCAACATTCTCATTGTACAATCATTTTGAATAAGATAAAACAAGATATATCATGGCAGTATTAGTATTAGCCGAGTCCATCAAAGGAAATTTTAAAAAGACTGCTCAAGAAGCGGTTTATTATGCATCTAAATTAGCTGCTCAAAAAGGTAGCGATTGCGTTGCTTTAGTATTAGGAAGCTGTGATAATCCAGCTCAACTAGGCCAGTTTGGAGCTTCTAAAGTAATGCATGACTCGAACGGAGCATTTGATCATGTAGATAGTCAGCAGTATGCAACGGCCATTGCTTCTCAAGCAAAAGCCCTAGGGGCAACGCATGTAGTATTAGCTTCTACGAGTACAGGAAAATCTATAGTGGGTAGAGTAGGTGTGAAATTAGACGCGGGTGTAGTCAGTAGTGTGAATGCATTGCCTTCTGACGATAATACTTTTAGTAAAGGTGTATTTTCTGGAAAAGCAACGGTCTACAATAAGGTAACATCTGACATAACAGTAGTTTCTCTAATGGGTAATTCTATGCAGTTTTCTGCAAATGGAAGTGATGCGGCGGTGGAGCAAGTGAGTATAGACGTTCCACCTTCAAAGATTGTAGTTAAGGAACAAAAAACAGTGGATGGTATAGTGCCACTACCAGAGGCTGAGTTGGTAGTTTCTGCAGGAAGAGGTATGAAGGCTCCAGAAAATTGGGGCATCATAGAGGAATTAGCAGATGTACTTGGAGCTACGACAGCTTGTTCAAGGCCTGTAGCTGACATTGGATGGAGACCACATCATGAGCATGTAGGACAAACAGGGGTAGCCATTAGACCAAATCTATATATAGCTGCAGGAATCTCCGGTGCGATACAGCACTTAGCGGGTGTCAATAGCTCAAAAGTAATCGTAGTCATTAACAAAGATGCAGAAGCTCCATTTTTCAAGGCAGCAGATTACGGAGTAGTAGGAGATTTGTTTGAAGTTGTACCGAAGCTTACGGAGGCATTGAAAAAGTTTAAGCAATCTAACTAATTACCATATTTTGCATTTACTTTGTGTACTCAATTGACATTTTGGGTATGGTATAAGGTTTATATCACTCAAAATCGTTGTTAGTAAGCATAAATGAAGAAAATAGAACTGAACATAGTGGCCCTTTCTCACAGCGTAACACAATCGCATAATTATGCAGTTGTCTTGGGAGAGATAGAAGGTAAGCGTCGATTGCCGATAGTAATCGGAGGTTTCGAAGCACAAGCTATAGCGGTTGCCATGGAAAATATGACGCCCAATCGTCCGCTAACCCATGACTTATTTAAGAATGCTTTTGATGGGTTTAATATCGAGGTCAAAGAAATAGTCATCAACAATCTCTTAGATGGTATTTTTTACGCACAGCTGGTCTGTGAAGGTCCATTAGGTGTTGTAGAGGTGGATAGTCGTACCTCTGACGCGATTGCAATGGCTGTTAGATATGGCTGTCCGATCTATACTTATGAGTTTATCATGGAGAATGCAGGTGTAGTCTTAGAAGATCAGGAAGAGGGCGAAAGTCTATCAAGCGCCAAATCCGCCGATAAAGAAAATGAGCCAAAAGTCAAAAAGCCAGATTCGTACGAATCATATACAGTAGGTGCGCTCAATAAAATGCTCGAAGACGTACTCAATGACGAAGATTACGAAAAAGCAGCTAAGATTCGCGATGAATTAAATCGACGAAAAGCTAACTAGACGATCTGAGGCACAAAGGCATTGTTGATTTTTCAATTCCTACTAGACATTATTATTTCGATGATTAAAGAATAGCTTCTATTCGATCCAGCTATTAGTTTTGAATACCAACGACTTTCTAGTATTAGACAGATTTGTCCAATAGCCTTACAATTTCACTAAAGCCTTTTGCCCTCGCATAATCAAGAGCGCTCTTTCCTTCATGATCAGAAATAGTCGGATCAGCTCCTTTATCTAATAAGTATTTGACCATTTTTTCTTTACCATAAGTGGCAGCAAAGGCTAGGGCAGTAGTTCCTTGATTATTAGTAGAATTGAGATCTGCACCAGATTGGATGAGTAAGTCCGCATAATCCAGAGCTTCTTTGAAACTAACACCCATCAGCGCAGTATTGCCAGAGCTATCTTTGGCATTTACGTCTATATTATTTTCAAGTAAAACTTGTGTGATTTCCATTGATCCCATATAAGTAGCTAAAATCAAAGGTGTAAAACCTCGACCATCTTTACTTTTAAGACAATTTGGATTTGCAGCGATCATGGCGTTCAGCGCATTGGCGTCTTCAGCTTTTATAGCATCGAATATGTTCATATAATGAAGTTTGTTCAGAATTAGGATTATGAAGGATCTTACAAAGTTAATAGCTATTTTTGATTGACGAAAATGATAGATCCGAACTTAATATTGACAACGTAGATGAATGTCCAGCAAATAGAATATGTAATTGCAGTCAGCAAGTCCAGAACATTTGGTGAGGCAGCAGCTAAATGTTACGTCACGCAATCCACTTTGAGTACTATGGTGGCTAGACTAGAATCCGAATTAGGAGTAATCATATTTGATCGAAAAACGAAACCTGTTTCAGTAACCATCGAAGGCGAAAAGATCATACATCAACTAAAGATCATTTCAAAAGAAATTTCTAATCTAGATGATGTTGTGGATTTAGTAAAAGGAGAATCAGGAAACGAACTACAAGGTAATCTTAAGTTGGGAGCGATTCCTACGATTGCACCATTCGTTTTGCCACAGTTTTTGAAAGGATTCCTGAAGAAGTATCCTAATTTACAATTGGAAGTTAGTGAAATACCGACGCAAAAAATTATTGATCAATTATTATCAAGAGATTTGGATGTTGGTCTGGTTTCGATTCCATTGAAGCACGAAGATTTAGTAGAGATTCCATTATATACTGAACCCTTCCATTTGTATGATCGCAATGCTAAAGATGGAATGATAGCAGTTAATATCGATGAGATTGATTTTAAGAGACTGTGGTTATTAGAAGAAGGTCATTGTATGCGCAATCAAGTAGAAAAAATTTGCGAGATCAAAAATAGAAATGGCCAGATAGGAAATTTGATCTATAAGTCAGGCACTATAAATACACTTTTGAAATTGGTGAATCAGAATAATGGATTGACACTTTTGCCACACTTGGCTACCTTGGATCTGAGTCGATCAGAGAAGAGGCATATTCATCAATTCTCAGATTTGGTACCCGTTAGGAGAATTGGCTTAGTGGTACATAGACATTACGTAAAGAAAAAAATACTCCATAAATTGCAAGAGGCAATTCAGCAAAAGATAATGCCTTTGATTGGTAAAGTAGATTGGGATGAAAAAGTGATAGACCCTTTATATGATTAATGTGGGGGCGATAGTTCAGTAAAATAATTCAAGAAAATATGAACTCAATTTTTATAAATACAATTTTAATTATATTCGGTAGTGTTATATTTTTTTCTTGTCAACCAAAAGAAAAAATAGCTTATCCAGAAACACATCTTAAAGCGATAAGTATTATTCCAATTCCAGAATATGTTAAAGAAACTAATTCCGCTTTCGGTCTAGATCAACTTACTGCCATCTCTACATCTTCTGATAATGACGAGTATAAAAGAGTTGCTCAGTATTTGTCTGACCAAATTTCAGATAAGGTGGGATTGCAAGTGCCCTTAGAAATATCTTCTCCCAAAAATGTAAGAAGATATATTCATTTAGAAGAAGTTAAAGAAGAGCAATTGAAATCTTATGAATCATACCGCATCGCAATAGGAGAAGATTCACTAATCGTATATTCTAATTCTGCTGAAGGTGCTTTCCGAGCAGTTCAAACTATAGAGCAACTCATACCTACAATTAGTAATGATACGCTTACAGATCATAGTATGTGGTTGATACCTAGTGGAGAAATTATTGATAATCCATTTTTCGAACATCGAGGTGCAATGTTGGATGTAGCGCGTCATTTTTTTAATGTTGAAGAAGTAAAGAAATATATTGATGTATTGACCTATTATAAGATTAATACTTTGCATTTACACTTAACGGATGATCAGGGATGGCGAATAGAAATAAAATCATGGCCTAAACTAACTGAGATCGGTGGAGCTACAGAAGTAGGTGGTGGTAAGGGTGGATTCTTCACTCAAAATGATTATAAGGAGATTGTACGATATGCAGGCGAAAGATATATAACGATCATACCTGAAGTAGATATGCCAGGACATACTAATGCAGCTTCATTGTCTTATCCTATTCTTAATGGCAATGGTAAAGTATTAAAACCATATACAGGAATGCGAGTAGGCTTTAGTACTTTCGACGCAAGAAAAGATACAGTATACGCTTTTATTGAAGATGTGATTAAAGAAATTTCTGCAATGACTCCTGGTCCATACTTTCATATAGGTGGAGATGAAAGCCACGTCACTAAGAAAAGTGATTATATTCATTTTGTGACAAAGGTTGAAAAAATTGTAAACAAGAATGGAAAGCAAATGATTGGGTGGGATGAAATCACTCAATCAAAAATTGGAAGCAGTTCTGTTGCGCAACATTGGCAAAATCCTGATAATGCACTGGCGGCTGTTGATAATGAACAGAAAGTAATTATGTCTCCTGGAAAGAAAGCATACCTAGATATGAAGTATGATGAAAATTCTAAATTTGGATTGAATTGGGCAGGATATATTCCGGTAGATACTGCTTATATATGGAACCCTGAAACCTATATCGATGGGGTTTCAAAATCTAATATTCTTGGAATAGAAGCACCTCTTTGGTCGGAAACAATATCTAATAGCGCAGAACTAGAATATCTGGCGTTTCCAAGAGTAATTGGTTATGCAGAGATTGGTTGGTCGATGCCCCAAAACAGAAATTGGGAAAATTATAAAAAGCGATTGGCAGATCAAACGCCTTACTTGGAACGAAAAAATATAAACTATTATAAGACGAAATTAATTGATTGGAAGTAAGTAGTTTTTGTGATCAACTATTTATTTTATTTCGTAGATAAGTGATTAATTGCAATTCGCTGTTGATGGTCAATTATGAATTAGTATTCTCTCAGTAAGTTGGATAATAATTATTGTAGTGCTATTCTATTTTTTTCGTTTTGATGTGTCATTCTGAGCGAGTGATACGAGTCGAAGAATAGGGGAGGCATAGAGATAAATTTCGACAGAAGTGTAGAAATATTACAAATTGATTTGAATGTGCTTTATGGCTATATTCATAAATAAAGTAGCTAGATATTTGTATCTGTTAACCAATCAAGATTCTCCGTTATTTTTTCAATATCCCAATTCCACCATTTTAATTTTAATAATTCGGATACCTTTTCAGGATTAAATCTCTTTTTGATTTCTTTCGCTGGATTACCACCTACAATAGAGTATGGCGCTACATCTTTTACTATGGTGGCATTAGCTGCAATGATTGCGCCGTCACCAATATTTACACCCGGCATTATAGTAGCATTGTAACCAATCCAAACATCATTGCCAACGACTGTATTTCCTTTATTTGGGTAAGATTTATGGTCCATAGCATGACTCCAGTCTTCTCCGAAAATAGCAAAAGGGTAAGAAGATACTGATTCCGTAAGATGATTACCTCCATTCATTATAAAGGTTACATTCGCCGCAATGCTACAAAATTTTCCAATAATAAGTTGGTCTCCTATAAAATCGAAATGATACTTTACATTTTTCTCAAATGATTCTATACCATTAATATCATCATAATAGGTGTAGTCACCTACGATTATATTAGGATTGCTAATTACATTTTTAAGGAAGCATAATTGCTCATATCCTTTCAAAGGAAATTTTTGATTAGGATTAGGTGCAGGCATGGATTATCTTATCTGAGATCTTCGATGAATTTTAATTCTACCATGATTCTGGTATCTAAGGCGCCCAATGATTCGGCTACTTTTTTTGACATGATTACTGATACATCACTCGGGTAGGTGCCTAATGGAATTCTTCCTAGTACTTTAGCAGTAGTTCTTCGATTAAGTTGAGGATTGTACAGTTCGATGGTAGATCCTTTTTTTGCCGTATGATGAAGTACGAAAGACATGGAACTTACCTTACTATCTCTTTCCCAAATTCCGATACCTCTGGTCTGTCTCGTTTTAGTTAATGGTGCTGCTTTCTTTTCAGGTAACTCTATTTTTGTCGCGAGAGTATCTGGAATTTCTTCAGATGCCATTTCGATTTCTTCTTTAATATCATTTGGATTCGGTACATGGACTTTATCCTTATTATCTTTAATGGACTCAGGAGTGACGATAGTAGTAACAAATTTTTCTCTTTGTGGCTTTGAAGTGAACTTGCTTGCAATTATAGTCTGTTTGATATCGTCAATGGTTTCTTTCTTTTCAACTTCACTTATTTTCTTGGCAACATCAACATTTTCACTCTTTTGTGCAATCTCAGCTTCTTCTTTATGTTGAGAGCGCTTTATTTTTTGAGCTATCTCATTTTCTATAGCTGTTTCAGTCTTATTCGTTTTGACAGCCAAATCGGACTTTACTAAAGTCGTATTAACCCTTACTATGGGACCTTCTCCATTGAGCGGTAGCCAACCAATTAATAGCTTTTGACCTATAGATATGGCTGTCCCCTTTATTTTATTTCTCTTGGCGAAAGTTGCTACATCTTGATTGAAGTAAGTTTTTCCAATGCCATACAAGGTTTCTTTGGGCTGTACTACATAGTATACAGGAACGTATTTATTGCTTGTACTAGCGGTAGAAGAGGCTTCAGTATATAACGAAGATATGCTGAAAGGAACCTTTACAGTCTGTCCAATATCAATAGGCGAATTGGCCGATAGATTATTCAAGGCATAGATTTCTCTTACACTTGTTTTGAACGTTCTAGCCAGACTGTAAACGGTTTGCCCTTTCTGAAATACGTGTGTATAAAAAAAGTCATTCTCAGGTAAGCGATCAATTAAGACCTCTGAACCCTGATCAATCAATGGGTTGCTACTCTGTTGAGAGTAAGCTCCAGTTATAAGCGTTATAAGTAGTATGAAGGTGAATTTGTATTGCATTGGTCCTTCTATTTCTTTATATTCTAAATGTTTTGATAGTACTCATATTCCCTCTATTCTTTAAATATGAGGCAATATCGTTTGTAATTTTTAGGTAAATCAAGGGTATAATAGGGCAAATATATTAAAATAAAATGTAATATGTAAATCGTTGATATTGAATTCGCTTATTTCGACCTAATCATGCCTTTTTTCGCATTAGAAATACTTATAAGCAAGGATTTACCTTTTGAGTTTTACATTGCTCGTCAGGTAATGAATAGTCCAACTCATCATATAAACTTATCTTTAGGCCTCATCATTATAAATGAATGAAATAATGTCCGATTTAATTAAAGTCTTAGTGGTGATTCCAGCGAGATATGCATCTACTAGATTACCCGGAAAGCCTTTGGCCATGATTGGCTCTAAGGCCATGATACATCGAGTCTATGATCAAGCTTCTAATTGTGATGCAGTCGATAAAGTAGTCATTGCGACTGATGATCAAAGAATTGTCGATTACTGTAATAAGCATTCTTTAGAATGTAAGTTGACTAAGGTAGATCATCCTAGTGGAACAGATAGGGTAGCTGAAGTGGCTAAAATGTATCCTGACTACGAAGTAGTAGTTAATGTCCAAGGGGATGAGCCTTTTATCAATCCTAATCAGATTTCGGACTTAATTGAAATGTTTGTAGATCCTGCGAGCGTCATTGTGACCCAATGCTCTGAATTAGAAGATGTTGACCTCCTTCATGATTTTAATGTGGTTAAAGTCATCAGAGATCAATTGGATAAGGTTTTATATTTTAGTAGACAAGCGATTCCAGCGCACAGAGATTTGCCATATCGCGAATGGATAACTAAGTCTAAGTATTATCAGCACATTGGCATTTATGGTTTTAGGCGTGATGCATTACTTCAGTTGGTGGAGCTTCCGATCTCTAATTTAGAGCTATCGGAATCCTTAGAACAATTAAGATGGATGGATTATGGTTACGATATCATAGCCAAAGAAACGATATATGAATCTATAGGTGTAGATACCGAAGAAGACTTAATGAAAGCAAGAAAATTAGTAGAAATAAATGGCGAAATTTAGAAAAAATCATAATGCTGGTAAAGGGGCATTGTCTACTTTGATTAGGTATGTAGCCTTTGCGATTGGAGTAGTGTTGATCATGTTTATTCTTTATGTCAATAGCCAAAATTTTGAAGAAAACGATTCTTTCGGTAAGGATTACAATGTTCCAAGTGCTTCAGAGACTGGCGAAAGATTTTATCTTCCAGAGGGAAGTGATGGAGAAGTGGTGCATCACAAGTATTATTCATTATCCTATTCAGAAAAGCATGAACAAGCAGAATGGGTCGCATACGAATTAACCAAAAAATCTATTCAAGCTAAAAACGTAAAAAGGGCGAAAAAATTTAATGCAGATTATGATGTGAGTACTAGATCGGCATTTCATAGGGATTATTCAAACAGTGGATATACCAGAGGACATATGGCACCAGCAGGAGATATGGCATTTAATGAAGTGGCCATGAAAGAATCTTTTTTTATGAGTAATATGAGTCCACAATCCAGAGTACTTAATAATGGTATTTGGAAAGAGTTAGAGGAGCAAGTTCGTGATTGGGCTTATGATCACAAAAGGGTATACATAGTCACAGGTCCGATGCTCAATAGAAAACGAATCACAACGATAGGAAAACAAAATAAAATTACAGTTCCCTCTGCCTTTTATAAAGTGATTTTGGATATAGATAAACCCAAAAGAAAAGGGATCGCATTTGTGATTCCACACGAACGAAGTGAGCGCAGGTTGCAAGAATATGCAGTATCTATAGATGAACTGGAAGCAGAATTAGGCTTTGATTTTTATGCTGATTTAATATCGGAAGATTTACAATCTGAACTGGAATCTAGTTTAGATTTAGAAGCTTGGGAATTCGATGAAAAAAGATTTAGATCGAGAATAGATCATTGGAATGGGCAATAGAAAAGCGTGGCTTTGAAATCGAAGATGAAAAACGCGCGTTCTGTGTATTGAGACAGTGTTTTCGCAGAAAACACGTTCAATACACCACGACAATGCTAAAATGAAAAATCATTTTTAGACCAATAACACATTGATGCACCTAGACAATCCTAAACATCAATTCACTATTCAAAACAAACTCAAAATCAATACATGAGAAGATTGCTGCAGATTACACGTAATTGTTCCTCTGTCGTTGTATTATTTTTAGGATGAAATATTTCACTTTCTAATTTTCGCAGATGGTTTTCATGATTTTTATTAATAGGAATGTATCGCGTTAGGAATTTTTTAGCTTTAAGATATAGTTTACTATTTTCTGATTCGAGTTGATGAAACCACACTGCAATTCTGGAATTGTCAAATAGCTTGTCGTATTCTATTATTTCGTTATTGCAAAGATTTTTGTTGGTTGTAAGTATACTTTTTTTATTCTTTTCATCTTTGACTGTACGTAATTGTACTAAAGTACTATCTATTGTAGTTTGAGTTGTTAAGAAATCAATGAAATTTAATTCCTTTTCGTGAATTCCAGAAAATTTAAACGGTATAAAGTTGTTTAATGTGTTAGCATTATTAGGTTGATTATCAAGAGTGATGTCGATGGCGTAAAAGTGATTTTGAAGCAAATATTCTTCAATTTCATCCCCATTAGTAAAATCGTAGACTTTAGTCTGAGCAATAGAATTACAAGTAGCTCCATTTTTAGTAAGTGAAGTACGTAATTGATAGTTTCCTGGTTGTTTCGCATTGAATTCTCTATTTCTTCCAAGAACTTTATCTGGGTCGTTTAAGTTAATCCATTCGTAAGAATCTGATTTGTAAAAGGAATTTAGAGTAATATCGGAGTCTGGACAGAGAGAAGGACTCTCTGGCATAATTTTCAATTTGACACTTGTTATTCTCTTTAATTGTACTGATTTTCGCATTTTACATCCTTGGCTGTCGGTTACGGTAACGCTTGGGTAGACAGTAGCGCTAATCGAAACAACGGCATCTTGATTAGTACTGCCATCACTCCATTTGTATTGATAAGGTTGAGTACCTCCTGTTACGAGTATTGAGAGATTTGTGGAATCTTGATCAATACATAGCGTTGTAATTCCTTCTATTTTGCCAAATAATTCTTCACAGTTGTATTTTGTGGGAGGGTTGGTCTGGCAGTAAGTACTTAAGTGAAATAAACTTAATGCAAATAATAATATAGCTTTATACATTCTAATTTATGTTTGGATACATATTTTGTTTTATACCACACCTATCACTTTTCTCATCTGATTGACTACAGCCTTCATGTCTTTAGGTAATGGAACTTCAAAGTCCATACGCTCTCCAGTACTAGGGTGCGTAAAACCAATTTTAGCAGCATGTAAAGTGTGACGAGTAATCAGCGGTCTCTCTTCTTCATTTTTCTGCAATCTAAATTTGCGCTTTTTAATTTCTGAGAGTTTAAATTCGTCTTTGTTGCTATACTTGCTGTCTACTAAAAGTGGATTACCGATGTGCTGCATATGCACACGAATCTGATGTGTTCTGCCTGTAAGTATTTTAACTTCGACTAAGCTATATTTTTTATCATAGCTTTCTAAGACTTTGTAGTCAGTAATCGACCATTTGCCTTTTTTAAATACTATAATCTTACTTCTTTCAGTTTCGGATTTGACTAAAAATGTTTCTATTCGATTCTCTAAAGGCTTCGGAGTACCTTGCACTAAAGCGAGGTAGGTTTTATCGATTTTATTTTCTTCAAAAGCTTCAGAAAGTGACTTGTGGGTTTGAGCATCTTTAGCAAAAATGATAAGTCCGCTGGTTTCTCGATCAATTCTGTGTACGACAAATATCTCCTCATATGCTTTAATCATTAGACTAGATAAATTGCGTTTGTCATGCTGATACCTGTCTGGAATGGTAAGAAGTCCTGCAGATTTATTTACCACTACTAAGTAGTCGTCTTCGAAGATTATTTCGTGATCTTTTTTCATTAATGTATGACTCGATTAAATAAGTTGAAATGTGATATTCAGCTTTTGATTATATTGCTAAATTTTTTTAATCCTTTTAAATAATATGAAATAAGAATCGATCCTGAATACTTTCCGGAATTTGAAGAATGGTTGATTTTATTTTCTTTGATAAGTCGATTGTACAAGGCTCTTTTTCTAAAAGTATGAGCCATGCTACCATATACGGCAAAGTGTGACTTGACAATAGCTAATGTCGAAGAACTATTTCCTGAAAATAAAAATTTAAGACCTGCAATACCGTCTAATACTAATCGTATAGGGAATTTCCAAAGTAGGGATCCTTTACTTTCGTTTTTAAGTAAAGTATTTAAGTTGTTTCTAAAGTTTAGGAATGTTTTTCGAGGATTACCGTAATCTAAAGTGCCACCGCCAAGATGATATACTACGCTATCTGGGCAAACTAATATCTTATATCCTGCCCTTTTTGCTCTCCAGCAAAAATCGATTTCTTCCATATGGGCAAAGTAATCTTTATCAAATCCACCCAAGGATTTAAATAATTTTGTACGAACAACCATTGCCGCACCGCTTGCCCAAAATATTTCTTCCTGAGAATTATATTGGCCTGTATCTTCTTCTACGGTGTCAAATATTCTTCCTCTACAAAATGGATATCCTAATGAATCTATCCATCCTCCAGAAGCACCGGCGTACTCAAATTCAGATGTCTTTTCTAATGATAATATCTTGGGTTGAACGATTCCTATTTCACGATCATTATTCATTATTTCAAAAATAGGATCTAACCAATTCTCGTTCACGATGACATCACTGTTAAGTATGACGGTATATTCGGATTCTACTTTTTTTAATCCGCGATTATAGCCTTCAGCAAATCCATAATTCTTACTTAATCTAACAATCTCAACTTCCGGATGCCAGCTTTCTAAGTAGTCTATAGAATCATCTGTACTTGCATTGTCTATGACGGTATAATTTGTCAATGCACTACAGCTGTAAAGGACGCTTGGTAAATAGGATTCTAAATAATGTTCACCATTATAATTTAAGATCGCTATTGTGCAGTTGGAAGAAGGAATTACTTCTTCTACTTTATTTTCGAAAACAGCTCTTGCGGACTTTTCATCTTCGGCCAATTGCGTTGTCAACAAACTCATATTGTCAAACTTCTCATCATCGCGTATGTAGCTGATGAGTTCGAGTCTTATTTCTTGATCATAGATTTCGTCATCAAATTCAAAAATATTAACTTCTATTCGTTTCTCTACTTTGCCATTAGACTTTAATGAGGGTCTATTCCCGATATATAGCATACCTTGATATCTTTCGCCTTCTATGATGACATAGCAGGCATAGATACCTTCTTTGGGTATTAACTTATCTTTATTGGACACTCCGACATTAGCCGTTGGATAGCCTAGAGATTTGCCGATCTTATCACCGTGCATAACCTTACCTTGGATTATGTATGGTCTGATTAAGTAACTATTGGCTATGTCCACATTACCATCTAATAAGGCAGCTCTGATTTTAGTTGAACTAATGGTGATGTCTTCTAGATCTTGTCTTTGTATCTGTACGATATCGAATCTCTCATTGTATTGTTTGAGTAGATCCACATTGCCTCCTCTATTAAGTCCAAAACGATGATCGTATCCAATGACAATGTGCTTCGGATCAAATTTGTCAATCAAAAATTTCTCTATATACTCGCGAGGATCTTGCTGACTAAATTCTACAGAAAAAGGAACGATGACTACATGATCTATGCCTATACTATTAAGAATGAAGATTTTCTCTTCTAAAGTATTAAGTAATTGAAGAGTATTATCCTTGGGAAATATGATTTTTCTAGGGTGTGGATAAAAGGTAACTAATATACTTTCACCATCTATTTCATCCGCTAATCCTAATACCCGATCAAGTATTTTGAGGTGAGCACGATGCACACCATCAAACGATCCAATGGTGACCACTGGATTTTTGAATTTAGGAAAGTTATTAGGATCTCTATGGACCTGCATATGGGTATTATACTTTGCTTGTACAAAGATAGTATAAAGAGTTAAGATCGACATGTAGTTAGTAACCAAATCAAATTGCTAAACAATAGTATTTGTCATACATGTCACGATCGCTTGAACTTGTATTGCTTGCTGCATGTTACAATTTAGAAATCATACTTTTGCACTACAAACAGAAGCTTTAAATAATCGAATCTAACAATGATAGATAATAATAAAATAGTGGAAATTCTTCGTACAGTTATGGATCCTGTTACTGGACAAGATATTGTATCGATGAAGATGGTTGAAGGATTAAGTATAAGTGGTGAAGTAGTCAATTTTAGTATCAAAGTACCGAAGTTAGACCCTAGCATAAAGTCTCAGCTTAATTTTGCCTGTATTGGAGCTATCAATGCAGTGTATCCTTCTGCAGATGTGAATATTCATATTGTTCCTCAGCAGAGTGCCACTCCAGGTAAAGGTACTTCCTTGAATCAAATTAAGAATGTTATCGCTGTCGCCTCAGGAAAAGGAGGCGTTGGGAAGTCTACGGTCAGTGTCAATATGGCTTTGGGCCTCGCTCAGCAAGGGTTTAAAGTGGGTTTGATAGATGCGGACCTCTATGGACCGTCGATACCTACCATGCTCGGACTTCAAGGTCAAAGACCTAAGGTAAAATTGTTATATGGGCAAAATAAAATAGAACCCCTCGAAGCACATGGTATTCATACGATCTCAATAGGATTTATCATTGAGCCAGATCAAGCTGTAGTGTTGAGAGGGCCGAGATTAGGTGGTATCATTAAGCAATTTATCAATGATTGTCTATGGCCAGAACTTGATTTTTTAGTGATTGACTTGCCGCCAGGGACTGGAGATATTCAATTGACTTTAGTACAGACGATTCCTGTGACAGGGGTGGTAATGGTCACTACACCTCAGGAGGTAGCAGTAATAGATGCTGTTAAAGCAATGAATATGTTCCAATTAGATAATGTCAAAGTACCGATTGTTGGGGTGGTTGAGAATATGTCTTGGTTTACTCCTGCAGAACTTCCTAATAATAAATACACCATATTTGGCGAAGGTGGTGGAAAGAAATTAGCCGAGCTTGCTAAAACACAATTGATTGGTCAAATCCCATTAGTGCAGGCGGTTAGAGAGGGCGGAGATCAAGGAAAACCTATCATTACACAGATGGAGCATCCGGCAAGAACGCATTTTGTGACTGCCGCTAAGAACTTGATCGGTCAGGTAGATAAAAGAAATAAGGAAAAGGAGGCTACTCAAGTAGTGAAGATGGTGAATTAGAATCCTTTATTTTATACTATAAATCCAATCCACTAACTAACAAATTAGTAAATTTGCAATATGTCAGTAACGATAGATAAAGCTTTGATGGATGAAATCAATGCAGCCCTTGATGAGATTAGACCACATTTAATTGTTGATGGTGGTAATATCGAAGTCGTGGAACTCACAGATGATATGGAACTCAAAGTGAAATGGATGGGCAATTGCGAATTTTGTTCGATGTCAGCCATGACAATGAAAGCAGGTGTGGAGCAAGCTATTAAGCAAAAACTCCCACAAATCAAGAAAGTATCAGCGATCAACGGAATAGCATAGAAAATCAATTAGCCAAATGAATAGATCAGAACTATACAGCGAGATCAAGAAAAAACAATCTTATCTCTGTGTAGGATTGGATACAGATTTATCTAGGGTACCAAAGCATCTACTTTCTGAACCAGATCCAGTATTCGCATTTAATAAGGCTATTATTGACGCTACTAAGGAATATTGCGTAGCATATAAACCGAATATTGCATTCTATGAGGCATTAGGCCCTAAAGGGTGGGAGAGTCTCGAAAAGACCATAGATTATATTCCAGATAATATTTTCACTATTGCAGATGCTAAAAGAGGAGATATAGGTAATACATCAAAAAAATACGCGGAAACCTTCTTTTCGTATTTCAATTTTGATTCAGTAACTGTAGCACCGTATATGGGTATTGATTCCGTTTCTCCGTTTTTAGAATTTGACGATAAATGGGTGATCTTATTAGGACTTACCTCTAATAAAGGAAGTGATGATTTCCAGCATCTTGTTGCTGATGGTAAGCCACTTCATCAACATGTAATTGAGAAGGCACAGTCCTGGGGTAATCCAGATAACTTAATGTTTGTACTAGGTGCCACTCATCCAGAAAATTTTAAAGGACTCAGAGCTATTGCTAAGGATTACTTCTTCTTAGTACCTGGTGTCGGTGCACAAGGTGGTAGTTTATCTGGTGTAAGTGAGCATGGTATGAACGATCATTGCGGCCTATTAGTGAATAGCTCCAGAGGAATAATATATGCTGGAGGAGACTCTGAAAATTTTGCCGAAGTAGCAGGTGAAAAAGCGAAGGATTTGGCAGAGCAAATGAAGACTTTATTGTCTTAGAAATAGCTTGACTTATTTAGTTTACTGAGCGTATTAAGCGAATGCATTAACCGCCACTCTTTTTACAATCCGTATAACCTTGTTGGATTAGATAGTCAATTACTTTGTCACGATGGTCGCCTTGTACAATGATCTCACCGTTTTTTGCACTTCCTCCAACACCACACATTTTTTTTAGTGTTTTTCCTAATTCAGAAATATAATCGTCAGTTTCATCCAATCCAGTAACTAAAGTAATTGCTTTACCGCCTCTTCGTTTTTTATCTAGTAGCACTCTGATTTTTTGATGTCTTCTATGACTTACGTCAGTCTTAGTTTCTTCTGCTGGATCATCTGGAGCATTATCAGGATTTCCCAAAGACTGGAAAGCATCCCAAGAGATTGCCTGCGGTTTATTCTTTTTAGACATTATTCTTTATACTTTTCTCTTCCAATTATAATTGATCATGCGAAGTACTTGTAATCCTAGATCTTCAGTACCCAATACACTATTAGATAATATGATTACGGCTGTTTTAGTTTCTTTTATGTAAGCAATAAATGCATTATGCCCAGAAGTTCGGCCGGTATAAGTAAATATCGGATATCCATCTTTGTCTCGATTGTAAATTTGCCAACCATAAGATGTAGATATGGATTTGTTCAAGCTTTGAGGAATTTGTATTTCTTGCGCTCTTCTGATTGAATTATTTAGGCTTGTGTTAATCTCATCGCTCATTTGAAATTGAACAAATTTTGCTAAGTCTTTAGCATTTGATTTAATTCCTTCCGAGCCAGCAAAACTTTCAAAATCCCACGGTGGTGTCAATCTACTAGCCTTGTCGTATCCTGGGCACACATTAATCGCTGATTCTAAATTCCATTCGATAAATGTATCTTCCATATTAAGAGGCTCCCATATATAGGTGGACATTAGTTGTTGTAAGTCATTGCCGGTGGCATTTTCTAAGATGATTTCAAGTAAGGCAAAATTCGTATGCGAATATTCAAATTTTGGAATGTCTTTGGGGATGTAAGCCGCGTAATACTTTAGTAAATCATCTTTACCATAATGTTTATAAGGATTTTTGGGATCTTTCATTTTACGACCCATAAAATCAGGACGCTTAGGAAATCCAGAAGTATGAGTGAGAAGATCATGAATAGTTATGTTTTCTAATCTAGGGTTTCTATAGTTTCGATGCAGATGATTATTAATAGGATCATCCAGACTTAGGTAACCTCTCTCATATAAGGCAATAGTCAGTAATGCTGTAAAAGACTTAGTGATACTTCCTATTTCAAATATATCCTTTGACGATGGTGGGGAAGTTCTATCCGAATATTGATTGCCAAAAGCCAATTGATATATACTATCTTGATCCAGAACAGATATTATAAAACCAGGATTGTCCTCTAATATAAGTTCAGTATCGTATTTAATGATTTTATTAATCTCTTTACGGAGATCTTCTATTTGTCCTTGAGTATTAATTGAGAACAAACTAATGAGAAATAAACAATATGTACTTAAGCCAATTTTCATAAGATATTCTCAAGATAAGAGAATAATGTTAATATGAGAAAACCTTAGGTTAATTTAAGCTATATATCCAGCCAAACCTCAGTGGCGCCTCCTTTGTTTTTTTCAAAAGTATATCGAACCTTATCAAAGTCTTTTAACATCTCATTGATTTCAGCTTTAAGAAGACCACTGCCTTTTCCGTGGATGATCAAGATTTGAAATCTCCTTTGGTTAATAGCTTCTTGTACAAATGATTTGGCTTTTTCTATTTGAAAATCTAAGATTCTAGCTTGTGCTTGATTTTGCATATGTGGTGCCAGCTTCTCAATATGTAAATCAATACTGTCATTGATTTTTGAGAGAGTATTACTATTTGAATCATCATCAAATACCAATTCTACATTTTGCTTTGGAGCTTTGTAAAGTTTAAGATCTGTTGCTGAAACTTTAATTTTATTGCCTTTACAATTCAAAAGTACTGAAGAGCCTTTATGACTCTCATACTTGCCAACGATACCAGTCGAGATTACTTGTAATACATCACCTACCCATAATTGCTTCAGATCTATCATTGTACGTATTAATTACTTAAATTCTGCTTAACACTTTATTTCAACGAATTTAAGAGAACTAATTCGTTTAGAAAGTACCAATTGGAAAATATCCCTCAATTATCTCTTGTTAATAAAGGGTTGATTTAGTAAGTAAAATTGAAAGTCATGAAAAACATTTACCTAATATTAGTATTATTTAGTTTGGCTGCTTGCAGTGATTCCGAAGAGCGATACCTGGGTAGTTGGAATGCTCAATATATTGAAGTCAATCAGATAGAACCTTTCTTTTGTTCTAGTAGCTGGGCGGAAATATTTAAGTTAGATGATGGTAGTATGAGAGTTGAAGTGAAGATTTGTGATGAGGAGTTCTTTGCTACATCTAATAATTATAATTATGACTTTGTTGAATTTGGATTTGTCGATCAGCCTACTTTTGATGTAGAGATAGTTGTTGAGGGTACTTTAGAATATATTGGAGGTGGCGAATTAGAACTTAATATGATTCGAGATGTCTATGTGGAAGGATTTTTTGTTAGTGGAAAAGATTATTACGCCATTTTTGATTAATGTGAATAAAGTAATAGCCACTGTATACTAAATATTTTCTGTGTAACACGAAGAACCGAGCACCGAGTACTAAAGATCGTCTATCGTACACCCTCCGTCAAAGTACCATACCACTTGGCCATAGTATTTTCTGCAGGTTTATATTGGGGTGTAAATTCTGTAAGATTATACTCTTCATTTTCTTTGTTGGTTGTATGCCATTGCCAAAAGTATACGCCAGCAAACCATTTCTCGTTCCACAACTTTTGGAATAAAGCTTCATACGCTCGATTTTGCGAAGTATTGCAAGCTGTATTTAGTTTAGTGTCTTCACTATTTCCCCATTCCCAAGGTTTTATTGTTGCAGCCACATCACTGCGATAACCGGTTTCAGTAAACAAGATAGGTTTGTTAAATTCTTTAGATAATTTGATTAACTTTTTTAAATGTTTGTCCCATCCATATTTGATTTCATCTAACGTAGGACTGATGTTATTAGTAAGAGGGTAGTAAGCTTGTATTCCAATATAATCCATGTCATTCCAGAAATTTACATCATTATATTCTCCATCCCAATTGGAGGCATACGTAAGTTTACCGTCGTATACGTCTTTAATTTTGCGAACAAAATTTTTCCAACGTTGAGGTTGTTTTTTGAGGGATGATTTTAATTCGGTTCCAATACAAAATAAATCAACATTCATTTCTTGTGATAGTAGTGCATAATGAAGCATTTGTTCTTCATAAGAGTCAAACCAAGTGTCCCACTCTTCATCGGTTTCTAATTTGATATTTGAACGCCATCCTTCTGACATCCAAAGATGTGGTTTAAACATGACGTGCATATTTCGCTCATGTAGCTCTTGTGATACTTTTATATAAATAGAATCTGATCTAGACCATTTTCCTTTCACACCTTTCCAAGAAACCGTTTTAGTTGTATCGGTTTTTTGATAGAGAAATGGAATTAATGCCACTGCTTCTATATTATCTTTTACCAATTGATTAATGCTTTCTCCAATTTCTCGATGTCTCCAATGAAATACGCTCATTCCTCTATGCTTTCCATCTTTTGCATAGTAGTTGTTGGCAACGCCTGTATGATTTTCTACTGACATGTCCCAAGCGAATGCATGATCTTCTTGCGACTCATTATGAGTAGCACAACCTATGATAGAAATTGCTATTGCATAAAGAGAATATTTTAAATAAGAAGAGGTATTCATCTTTGGTATTATATTCATAAATTTTAATCTTAATAACAGATTTCGATTCTTTTATACTTTAAAAATGGATTTTAGTTCTTTTACGTTCTATTATTTAATTTGTCATCGAACTCATGTGTAGACTATTGTAATCCTTCACTAGTTTTTTTAGTATTTCTGTGGATTCATTTGCTAAGGTGATTTTACCAATATTTCCTTTTATGAAATTTTCTATTATTCGATCACTGATGATTTCTTCTTTTAAGTATATGTTTACTTTTTTAGCCAATAAGAATGGATATGAAATAAAGCTAACAGGTGAAATCCATCCTAATGCTAACGAATGGACAGTTGACTTATTTCTTTTTTGATCTCCACAACCTTTGCAAACAATGAATCTGTATTCTGTAGTATATGAATTGACCATTATTCCTGTTTTAGTTTCGAAGTGATAACCTCTTAAGTCTCTACTCTTTTTGCATAAAATACAGGCTAGTTTTTTTACTTTTGACTTAAGTACTTCTAATTCTACTTTTGATAAAACTCTTCTTTCAGCATGGATCCATTCTATTAGAGAAGGATTTATTTTTCTTTTTACAATTTCCTCTATAAGTATCGGTACTACATTTTGCTTCAGTCCACGAGATTCATATTTCGCTATTTTTTTGATTTGTTCATTATCGAAAGATCTATAATCGTCTTTTATTTTCTCTAGGTCTGTCATATTTTGCCCATGCAATTTTTATAACATGTTCTCTAAATGTTTCCAAATGTTCTTAGCCACGATTTTTTGTCCATCAGCATTAGGATGTTTTCCATCTTTGAGTAGTAAATTTTCATTGCCAGCTACGCCGTCAAGGAAGAATGGTATGAATGTTACATCGGAAGAGGAAGATAAATCTTTGTATATGGTATTGAATTCTTGGACATAGTCATCACCCATATTTGGTGGCGCCATCATTTCACACAGGCCAATCACAACATTTGCATTTTTAGCTTTGACAATGGATATGATTTCTGATAAGTTTTTGCGTGTTTGATCTAAGGGTAATCCTCTTAGCATATCATTGGCGCCTAACTCTAAGAAGAAAATATCTACCTTTTGCTTCATCACCCAGTCAATTCTTTTTAGACCTCCAGAAGTGGTTTCGCCACTAAGTCCAGCATTGATTACAGTGTAAGGAAGATTAAGAGAGTCTATTTTATCCTCTATAAGTGACGGAAAAGATTCATTATCATCTAATCCAAATCCCGCTGTCAAACTATTACCATAGAATAAAATCACTTTTTTGTCATCTTTGGTCTCTTCTTTTGTCGCACTTTGAGTCGTATTAGTGGTAATTGGCTGAGTTGGCTTAGTATTGCTATCATCCTTACAAGAAGTAATCATAACACCACTTACAATCAGCAGCATCATATAACATCTGATATACCTAATAGAGACCTCCATTACATTCGACTTGCTTCTATTATTGTGCAACTTTTTATGGACGTTAATGTTAGTTTTGCCGTGCGATGCCATATGATTATCGTTCATGTCTCTTTTCATAATATTGTTACGTAACATGAAGTTAATTATATTAAGATATACTG
>CALBEE010000131.1 GCA_937927575.1 uncultured Saprospiraceae bacterium
ATTCAAAGTGTATCAAAGGATATTACATGAACTTGAGTCAATTTGAATCCGAAGACTTTGGTTCGTTTAAATTTCACTTTCCTACCAAAAGTCAATGGGTACACATTCCATATGCTAATGTAAAGTGGATGAATCATGATGCAGCGATAAACATGATCAAAGAGCGCCATCAAATATATCGCTCACCTATGGTGTGGATAAATAGAGGAGAAGGCTTAATAGAAAAAATATTCGTTACACATTGGTGATGATGCAATATTTTTTTAATTCAATCTAAATAATATCGGTAAGGTAAACATTACTTTTACAGGCTCTCCGTCTTGAGTTCCAGGGTTCCATTCAGGCATACTTTTTATCAAGCGGATACATTCGTTTTTTATTTCATCACAAATGCCATTCAATACATTGATGTCCTCTATTTCTCCTTTTTTTGATACTACGAATTGCATGATGACTCTACCTTGAATTCCTAATTCTCTAGCCTTGGGAGGGTATTTTAAATTTCCATAGATGTAATGTAGCATTTTGGTGTCAGCACATTTTTTGCGATCCTCGTATATCTCCATTCCTTCGCAATTGTGATCTTTAAACATTGGGAATTCTTCAATGATTTCTATTAGCTCATTAGCTACAGTATCTACTTTAGTCTGATTTAAGATGGTATCGTTATCATAAAAACCTTGATTGTAAATTTGACCTAAAGAATCATATTCAATAAAAGCGCCATGACGAATTCCTTGTTCGTAAGTATATTGTGCGGTAGTATCACCTTCATTATTAAAGCTACTCCAAACACCAGATTTATTCCCCTTTTTATATACCCCTATTTCATTAAGATAGCCTTCATATCGGTCATAGTACTTCCACAAACCAGCTCTAAAATTATTTTTATAAAAGCCTTCACTTTTTAATATACCCTCATCCGTCCAGTATTTAGCTATTCCAGACTTGATTTTATATTTTTTACTTTTATACTGTACGTAGGATGTGATCTGTTTCGTGTCAGGGTAAAATATTCTTGCGAAATGCTCCTTGTTGGTAGTTTCTGTCGTTACATAGTGATACCAACTTTTTTTTATTTTTTCATCCTCATTAAGTTGGTCAGAATATTTCTTTTTATATTTTTTTGAACTGTCATTGAATTCATTTTTTTGTGCAGATGCACTTATAGAAAGAAGAAGTAATAAGGTGGTGATAACTGTTAAATGCGTAAATCCTTTCATGTCATCTTATTGTTATGTTATCTAGTTCAAATTGCATTTTAATAAAGTCAGAAAGTCGCTGCTGTTCTTCTTCACTTGTTTTATTACTATCATTCCAATCTATAATAGCAAAGTTTTTCTTTTCGCTATTATTTAGAGAATCTGTTTCGACACCGTAACTCAAACTGATAGTTTTTACGTTTGGAAAAGCAGCTTTAAGTAATTCTATCGATTTTACTTGTTGGGTACTATCCAACGACATGAATGCCGGTATTTCTTTTAGATCTGCTGTTTTTTGTTCGCTCTCTGCCTGCTGCTCAATAATCGATTCTAGTCTAGATTCTAATTCGTCGACGCCTGCAACATTTTTTTCTAAGCGCTGCATGCGATCTAAATTGATATCCGCGGTTGATATTATTGTGATTTCAATATCATCAATTCCTTTATTACGTAAGCCTTTCTCCAGGTAAGGTACTGCAGTTTTATTGATTTTATCACCGTATACTTTTAGTACTAATTGGTTTTTACCATCAATCTGAATGACTTGATAGTCATCCAAATAAATTTTATCCTCTGCGATATATTCAGTAATAAATTGTTCGAGCTTTCGGTCTGTGTTGAACTTGTTATACACTTTAAAAAATATAAAGAAGCTGGGTATGATGAGCAGGATGCTTATACCTGCTATATATCTAACATTTTTCTTTCGTTCGGCTTCATCTACGTATCGTTTAAATGGAAAGTTGAGAAATCTAACAATAATATAAGTGGAAAGACTAACGAAGAAAATATTTAAAAGAAAGAGATAAAATGATGAGGCTGCAATATTCCAATGTCCACAAGAAATCCCAAAGCCTACCACGCATAATGGCGGCATGAGTGCTGTAGCGATGGCAACTCCTGGAAGAGAAGTGGAAATATCTTTACGTGCTATGGATACGATACCCGCTAATCCTCCAAAAAAGGCAATCGGAATATCCAAAAAAGTGGGTTCGGTACGATAGCTTATTTGCTCAGTCATTTCACCAAAGGGCGATATCGTGAAGTAAATGGTGGAGGTAATGACTGCAATGCCTACGGCGATACTGAATTGAAATAAAGCATCCTTAAGCATATCCGTATCATTAATGGCTACACCAAGTCCAATGGCTAAGATTGGAGACATCAAAGGTGATATAAGCATGGCTCCAATAATCACTGCCGCAGAATTGATATCAAGACCTATTGAAGCGATGACAATACTACACATCAACATCCAAGAGTTGGCGCCGCTCATGGATTTCTTAAGGGAGATCTCGGCAATCACAGATCTTTTATCTACACCTTGACTCAGATCGATGACATTCCTAAAGTATTTTCCTAATTTGGAAATACCGTCTTTCAGGTCTTTATTGTTAGTAGTATCAATACTCATTATCAGCTAATTATTCGTCCGTCTTGCATA
Source organism: uncultured Saprospiraceae bacterium (assembly GCA_937927575.1). GTDB lineage: Bacteria > Bacteroidota > Bacteroidia > Chitinophagales > Saprospiraceae > UBA1994. Next base: position 2,647 of record CALBEE010000131.1, read on the forward strand.
GTTAATGTACGATCACTTAGATTGGCTAATTCTTCGTTGTGAGTAACGATCAGAAAGGTTTGACCCATTTCTTTCTGAAGCTTTTTTATCAAGTTATGTAGATCATCTGAACTACTGGCATCTAAGTTTCCAGTCGGTTCGTCAGCAAATATTACGGCAGGATCATTTATCAAGGCCCTAGCTACAGCTACTCTTTGCTGTTCGCCACCAGAAAGTTCTTGTGGTTTATGTTCCATTCTCTCCGAAAGGCCTAAAAAGTCCAGAAGTTCTTTGGCTTTCTTATCTGCTTGAGCTGCATTAGTACCATAGATATGTGCTGGTATAGTGACATTCTCAAGAGCAGTAAATTCGTTGAGCAAGTGATGGAATTGAAAGACAAAACCAATGGTTTTATTTCTAAATTTGGCTAGGTCTTTCTTATTCAGACCTGTAGTATCTATACCATTAATGATAATGGAGCCAGCATCAGGTTGATCTAGAGTACCAATGATATGTAGAAGTGTGCTTTTACCAGCTCCAGATTTCCCTATGATACTTACTATTTCGCCCTTGGTGATATCGATATCCACACCTTTCAGCACTTGCAGATCTTCATAAGACTTGATGATGCCTTTACCTTGAATCATAAACTTCCTTTTATCAACGAGATTTTAGCATCTCTATCCCAAAATTAATTTTTTTAATTGATTTAGAAGACAAACGGTTATTTAAAGGGAAATAGCATAAAACCTATAAAGAGAAGATCTGAAATGTATAAAATCATGATTATCTGATAGTAATATAAAATAAAAAAATAGCTGGATCAGTTATAACCGCAGTAAGCATTGAAAAAGGGCAAATGAGCTATGGAAATTAGAATTATTCTGTACTCATAAGCAATGAAAAAACTATACATTTGGACGCATTAATAGCATGACGTCCGTTTCATATACATATGAAGATACTCCAACTCTGTAAAAAATTTCCATATCCACTAAAGGACGGTGAATCTATTGCAGTCACTTATCTAAGTAAGGCATTTCACGATTTTGGCTGCGAGATAACGCTCTTGGCTATGAATACATCAAAGCATTACACCGAAATAGATGAGTTGCCGAATGAATTTAACCATTATAAGGAGATTCATGTCACTGATATAGACAATAGGGTAAAGCCTTTAGAAGCATTTGCCAATCTTTTTTCTAATAAATCATATCATATATCAAGATTTGAATCTAAGGATTTTAATGACAAGCTCATCCAACTCTTAGAGGCTAATGAGTATGATGTGGTACAATTAGAGACTTTGTATCTAACTCCTTATATCGATACGATTAAGCAATACAGTAAGGCTATCGTTTCGATGCGATCTCACAATGTCGAATTTGAGATTTGGGAGCGCATCTCCGCTAACACTA
>CALBEE010000132.1 GCA_937927575.1 uncultured Saprospiraceae bacterium
TCTTGCAAATCCTCCAGCTAAAGAATTTTTAGCCAACTGAAGATCATCAGCAGTTACTCCATCAGTAACCATTTTTCTCATTTCATATAAAAACTCTGTCACAGAACTATCAGTTACTTCGTTACGCACACTTGCAGAAGCGTTAAAACTTCCCACTAATTGATCAGAAGATAATTGTGATCTTGCCCCATAAGTATATGCTTTATCTTCTCTCAGATTTTGCATAAGTCTTCCAGAAAAGATTCCACCACCTAATATACTATTCATCACACTTGCTGGAATCGCGTCAGGATTTCCTGGCTTATACTCGATAGGATAAGTAATTCTTATTACAGATTGAACTGCTCCTTCTTTATTAGCAAAGTGTACATTAGTTGCGCTAGGAGAAGCTGGCATTTCATACTTTGGTGATGGTACTTCACCTTTTTTCCAATCACTAAAATATTTTTTTGCATTCGCTTTTACTTCCTCTAAATTAGTATCACCAACAACGATCAAAAAAGCATTATTGGGCTTATAATAGGTATTGTAAAACTCCTTTAGTTTATCGATAGTAATATTATTAACCGTTTCTTCTGTTTGCACCTCACCATATGGATGATTCGCTCCATAATTTACAATATTCGCTACATTGCTTGCCATTGCGCTTGGATCAGTTTTAGCCGTAGCAAGACCAGACAAGGTTTGTGTTTTCGCCTTATCAAATTCTGCTTGAGGGAAAACAGGATTATATAAAACGTCTGTCATTATATCTAATAACTTATCTTGATGCTTTGTCAGTGAGCTACCAAACATACCACCAGAAGAAGTGTTAAAACTTGCTCCAATAAAATCAATTGCTTCATCTATTTGAGCTTTGGTTCTGTTGGTAGTTCCTTTGCTCATTTGATCACCTGCCATGCTCACATATCCAGCCATATCACCTTCCACAAGTGCATCACTATTGAGAGATATTTGATATGAAACTCTTGGCAATTTATGATTTTCTACAACGATTACTTTAAGCCCATTATCTAAATCAAAACTACTATATTCACCTAGTTCGATATTACGAGCTGGCCCTGCTCCAGGTGCCGTAGATCTCCAAGTTTTGGCTTTAGTTACTACTTCATCTTTCATCTCTGTCATGTCCTTTTTGGCATCAGACATCATATCCGTATTCTTCTTAGCACATTGTGCAAATACTAGAGATACGAAACAGAGAAATATTAATATTTTATTATTCATTTGTATTCTTATTAAATTGATTGTTGAAAATGTAAATCACTTTATTTCTAAGGCGTATTTGGCTTAGGTAAATAATAAAGTACTACTCTATTACTTTTTGCAAAATACTTCTTCGCAACTCTTTGGATGTCTTCTTTAGTTACTGCTAAGTATCTGTCCAACTCAGTGTTGACCAAATTAGCATCACCGAAATACATCTTATAGTTAGCAAGACTCTCTGCGATACCTGCAACTCTAGAATTACGACTGATAAAGTCATTTTCAGTTTGATTTCTCAGTTTTTGAAATTCCTTATCTGAGATCAATTCGTTTTGCGTTTTAGCGATTACAGCATCCATAGAAGCTTCTAGATCTGCAGGATCGACACCCATATTAGAAATACCGAAAGCAATATTTACTCCTGGGTCTTCAAGGCCTAATGGGAAACTACCTACGAACAAAGCTTTTTGTTCTTCATCTACACATGTTCTATATAATCTACTTGACTGTCCTTGAGATAATAATGTTCCTAGCATCTCTACGGCATAGAAATCATCAGTACCCTGAGCTGGGATTCTATACGTTTGTACTACTGCTGGTAATTGTACATTATCATAGATCGTGTCTCTTATTTCAGCGGTCATATCAGGTTCTACGATGTTTGGTCTATAGATTTCACCAGTACCTGCTGGAATCTGACCAAAATACTTTCTTACCATAGCTTCCGCTTCTACGTAATCCAAATCACCAGCTATAGATACGATAGCATTATTCGGTACATAGAATGTCTTGTAGAAATTCTTATAATCCGCCTCTACAGCAGCATTTAAGTGATCCATAGATCCGATTACTGGCCAATTATATGGGTGCTTAGTGTAAGCCCTTTTCATCGCCTCTTGTAATATAGAACCGTATGGCTGGTTGTCGATTCTTTGTCTTCTTTCTTCTTTTACCACTTCTCTCTGAGTTTCGATCCCTACATCTTCTACCTTAGCATGTAGCATACGCTCAGACTCTAACCAGAGACCAAGCTCTAATTGGTTAGATGGTAGAATTTCGAAATAGTAGGTACGATCATTAGATGTATTTGCATTCAGTGTTCCTCCTGCCTTTTCTACATACTTATCATATTCTCCTCTTTCGATATTCTCAGTTCCTTCAAAAAGTAAATGTTCAAAGAAATGAGCGAACCCAGTTCTATCTGGTTGTTCATTTTTGGATCCTACGTGATACATTACAGATACTGCTACGATAGGGGTTGAGCTATCTTTGTGAAGTATCACCTGAAGGCCATTGTCCAAAGTAAATTCCTTGAACTCTACCTTGTTCATCTGTGCATTGAGTGCTAAAGAGAACACTACTCCACAGAGGACTCCTAATAGTCTTTTCATGTGTTATTGTTTGTTGATTGATTGCTTAATAAATATTGCCTTGGTACTAAAAGTTCAAAGCCCTACAAATTTAAGTATGTAAGGTACTTTACTAGTACTATTTCGATGAAATGTTGGAATTATGGGTTGAATCCGAGATAATTTCGACATTTGTTACACTCACATATTATAAATATTCTATATGATTGAAGTAAGTCACAAAAAAAACCCAAGTCAAACAAATGACTTGGGCTTATATAAACTTAAATATTGAGTGCTCAATTAGCAGTTGCAGCAATCATTTTGATCTAGGTTAGTATTACGATCCACATCTCTTTGTGGAAGAGGCCATACGTCATCACAAGATTCATATCCGATGGGACCAAGTACCTCTAATGCTTTACCTCTTCTTCTAAGATCTATCAATCTGAATGGACCTTCGAATGCAAATTCTACAAATCTTTCCTGTAGAATCATATCTACATAGTTACCTGCATCAAGTGTTACATCACCTAACCCAGCTCTACTTCTTACTAAGTTGATCCAATTAGAAGCTTTATCGAAATCTCCAGCTTCTGCCGCTGCTTCTGCAACGATAAGCACCATCTCTGCATGTCTTACGAACATTACAGGATCCGTACCATTTCCGTTGTTTCCAGCATTCCAATCTGGATATTTGATACAGTATGTTCCATCTTCAGACACTGACATGTCACGTCTTGCATCTCCAGCTTCGTAAGCGGCTACTATAGTAGCACTAGGTGCTATACTATATCTTCCTCCAAGAGAAGCAGGACCATAAAAGAATGGTAATGAATTACCATCCACACTTGTAAATCCTAAGCTATAGATCTGATCAGTCATGTAAGCAGGAAGTTCTGTGAAATCTGCTCCTAATGCATTTTCAGCCATAGAACCAGCTGTAGCATAATCACCTAGATAGAGATTTACTCTAGCCATTAAAGCTCTAGCCGCTTGCTTATTCGCCTGATTAGGGCCTGTCTCTGCAGTCAAGGCTATTTCTGCCGCTTCCAGATCAGACATAATCTGTCCATAAATTTCAGATTGTGATGTCGCCGGTATTTCCAATATCTCTCCTACTTCTTTCGTAGCAGTTAATGGCATAGGTACATCTTGCCATAGAGTAGTTAGATGTAAATAACAGTGCGCTCTTATAAACCTAGCTTGAGCCACTAAATCATCCTTTTCAAAATCTTCAAATCCATCTTGTACTACAGTAGGAATCAATTCTATTACGTTATTTGCAATATTAATCACTTGATATAAATCGGAATATACTGCAGCCATTGTAGTATTCGCTGGGAAAACATTTAAGTTGCCAAACTCCAACCTAGTAGGGAATGTCCCTGTGAAATCACACTCATCAGAAAAGTATTGCGGCAAACCTAAGAATCCGTCAAATACTAATGTAGCATCTTGCATATCACTATACATACCATTTAATGCTGCTCTTGCAGAGCCTTCCGTAGATACTGCAGTGTTAGACGGAACAGAATTTATTGGCTCTAGTTCGTTCAGATCTGCACACCCTATTAAACCTATTAGGCAAACAGGTATTAGATATTTTAATTTATTCATTGTTTGTTTCATTTTTAAGGTTGTTTAGAATGTCACATTTATACCAAATGTGTACTGTCTTGGCTGAGGATATGATAAGAAATCTGTTCCTAAGGCAGTATTACTACCATCAAACGTATTTACCTCTGGATCATACCAAGAGTAACCTGTAGCAGTCCATAAATTATATCCTGAGAAGTATACTTTTAGGTTAGATACACCAGCACCCTCTAAGTGTTCTGCTGGGAAATTATATCCTATAGTAAGCGTCTTAAGTCTGATGTAATCAGCATCTTCTACAAATCTGTCAGAATCTCTTCTATTGTTATTAGGATCACCATTTACTAATCTAGGTATATCGGTAACATCACCTTCCGCTTGCCATCTGTTTTCCCATGCGTTCACTGTAGGTGCGAATACACTATTGAGACCTTCAGCAAATGCTAAATTGTTATTATAAATCTGGTGGCCTGTAGCAAACTGGAAGAATGCGTTGACTTCGATTCCTTTGTAAGAAATTCTATTTCCTATACCACCCATGAAATCTGGAAGTGCCTTTCCAATAAATGTTCTGTCATCATCATTGATAACACCATCTGGAGCTAAATCATCAGATGTACCTAGTATACCATCTGGTCCTGCTCCTCCTCCTAAATCAGCAAACTGAATATCTCCAGGCGCAGTTCCTGTAGTTTGAGTTGCAGCTGCTTCTATTTCAGCTTGATTTTGGAAAATTCCTACCGTTTGATGGCCGAAGAATGAACCTAAAGACTCACCCTCTTGTAGTCTGTTAGAAAATCCTGCATCGATTGGATTGCCGTCTACGAGCTTCACTATTTCATTTTTCAGGTATCCTACTGTAAAGGTTGTCTCCCAAGTAAAATCATTTCTATTTATATTAAGCGTATTTATCGTAAGGTCAACACCTGTATTTTTCATTTCACCAACATTCTGTAACACGTTACCAAATCCTGATGTCGTAGGTATTGGTCTGTTCAATAATAGGTCTGTTGTGTTCTTCACATAGAAATCGACGTTAACACCTACTCTATTATCCATAAACCCTAAGTCCAAACCAATGTTTGTAGAAGTAGTAGTCTCCCACTTTAGGTCAGGATTTCCTAACTGCGTCGGTGCGATACCTGGTTGATCTAAGTAATTAGCACCACCGCCATAGAGTTGACGAGATGAGAAGTTTCCGATTACATTGTTACCCGTTTGTCCCCAATTCGCTCTTAACTTTACTAGATCAAAGAAACTGTCTGCCATAAAATCTTCTTCAGTAATATTCCATGCTGCCGATATTCCAGGGAAGTATCCCCATTGGTTATTTACAAATCTTGAAGAACCATCTGCTCTCATTGTGGCTGTTAAGTAATACTTAGAATCGAAGTTATAGTTAACGCTACCGAAATAAGATTTTAGGTTGTCACCTGAGAATCCACCATTTGTAGTTACAGGAGATGCTCCAGAACTAATTCCTTGGAAATCATCTGTAGGGAAGTCAGTTGCTTCCGAATATGTAGAATTGATCTTATCTTCTTGGAATGAAGTACCCGCTATCGCCAAGAAAGAGTGATTATCGATACTCTTATTATAGTTTAGTACATATTCGTGTATTAGTCTTTCATTTTTGATAGATGCTTCTACCGCTCTACCAGTTGCAGATGACTGTAGTACACGTGGCTCATAGATAGACTCTTGCTGATCTACAAGATCAACACCTAAAGAAGCCCTCAATGAAAGGTCTTCTAAGATACTATAGTTAGCATAGACTTTACCCACCATTCTACCTCTCTTGATTTGGTTGTCATATTCTGTTACAGCGGCTAGTGGATTTTCAAGTCCAAATGCGCTACCATAAGTTCCGTCATCATTAAATACTGGAACTACAGGTGGAAGTAGTATCGCTGCAGATACAGCACCGTAGATATTGTTATCATTTTGTACTTGTCTTGTAGAAGATTTAGTGTACCCCATATTCATACCTACAGATAGTTTGTCATTAACGATGTGATCAAGATTAAGTCTTCCTGAAAATCTATCGAAATCAGAATTTTTCACAATTCCTTCTTCACCTGTAAAACCAAGACTAGAAAAGAAACTAGTCTTTTCATCACCACCGGAGATAGAACCTCTATACTCTCTCATTGCACCAGATCTGAAGATCTCATCCTGCCAGTTAGTATTTGCTTCAGTTCCAACAATATTAGCACCAAATACTTCAGTGATATATTCTATGTACTGAGGACCATTAACAACATCAATTTGACTAGGAAGCACCTGAGTTCCGTACACAGTACCTAATGTGACTTTAGTACCTGTATTTTTCTTTCCTTTCTTAGTGGTAATTAATACAACACCGTTAGCTGCTCTAGATCCGTAGATCGCAGCAGAACCAGCATCTTTAAGTACTTCGATAGATTCAATCTCATCTGGGTTGATATCTGAGATCACACTTACGTTACTATTACCAATTCCTTCTTGTGAGAAATCTAGGTTATCTCCAGAGATAATAGGTATACCATCTACTACATATAGCGGTTGATTACTCGCAGAGATAGAGGTACGTCCACGTATATTTACGTCAACTCCACCTCCTGGCTTACCACTATTCTTCGTTACTTGTACACCAGCGGCTCTACCTTGTAAGGCAGCTTCTAGCGTGGGCAGCTGGACGTTAGCTATATCTTCAGCACTAACAGACGAAACGGCTCCTGTTATATCTTTCTTCTTGGACGGTGTGTAACCGATCACGACGATATCTTCCAATCCGATTGCATCATAGCTTAGTGTAGCATCTACAGTAGATTGGCCATCTAATACTATCTCAATGCTGGAAAAACCTGCGTAGCTGAATACAACAACATCGCTATTTTCAGGTACGGTAAGAGAATATTTACCATCAATATCAGTAATGGTTCCAATACCGGTTCCTTTTACTATGATGTTCGCACCTATAAGGGGCTCATTATCAGTATCCACTACAGTTCCAGAAATGGACTGCTGACCAATAATAGTGCCTACGGTGCATAACATCGTAAGCATTGAAAACAATAGTTTCTTCATAACTTTGAATGGTTTAATTGATTAATTGATTCTGGTTTAGACATTCTAACATAATATTAACAGTCAAAGGGTCAATAATGCTGCCTACCATTAATAATATGTTAAGTCTAGTGTAATATCTTAAAAATAATAGGATTACGAGGACGATTTATCCAAAAAATTAAAGCTTTACTCTTTCCAAGACCACCGCATATCCTTGTCCCACGCCAATACACATGGTGACTAATGCATATGTAGCATTTTGATGTACCAAATCCCTTGCAGCAGAAACCATAATACGCGTACCAGATACACCCAGTGGGTGACCGATTGCAATAGCGCCTCCATTAGGGTTAATTCTTGGATCATTATCTGCTAATCCTAATTCTCTAATGCAAGCCAAACTTTGAGCGGCAAAGGCTTCATTCAACTCGATTACATCCATCTGATCTAAAGTAAGACCTGCTCTATCTAAAGCCTTAAGCGAAGCTTTTACTGGACCAATGCCCATGATACGTGGCTCTACCCCTACCACGGCCGAACTTACAATTCTAGCCATGGGCTTCAGTCCGTACTTTTGGACCGCTTCTCCAGAAGCAATTATTGATGCCGCCGCTCCATCGTTCAATCCGGATGCATTCCCTGCGGTAACCGTCCCTCCATTTTCTAGCTTTTTAAATGCAGGTCTAAGTTTAGCCAATATAGCGGTAGTGGTATTAGGCTTGATAAACTCATCTTTATCGAATATAATTGGATCTGCTTTTCGTTGCGGAATTGTAACAGGAACAATCTCTTCTGCCAATCTTCCAGATGATTGAGCTTTCGCCGCTTTCATTTGTGAGTTATAAGCAAATAAGTCTTGGTCTTCGCGGCTGAGGTTATACATTTCGGCTAGATTTTCGGCTGTACTACCCATTCCATCTACACCATACATTTCTTTCATTTTTGGATTTACAAATCTCCATCCAAAACTACTGTCATGCATTTGGGCGTCTCTTCCAAAAGGTTTGCTCACTTTAGATATCACCCATGGTCCACGAGTCATATGTTCTACACCACCAGAAATAAAAAGTTCGCCTTCATTAGCTTTGATCGCTCGATAAGCATGAATCATGGATGACATTCCAGACGAACAAAGTCTATTGACCGTTTCTCCTGGTACTGACCATGGCAATCCTGCTAGCAAAGCACACATTCTTGCTACATTTCTATTGTCTTCACCCGCTTGATTAGCACAGCCTAAGATCACATCATCATATGCCTCCAAGGGAATATTTGGATGACGCTCTACCAAGGCTTTAATAGGAATGGCTCCTAAATCATCAGTCCTTATCGGAGATAAAGTACCCGTAAATTTTCCAAACGCAGTTCTTACTCCATCAATGATAAATGCTTCTCTCGTCATTCTTGGTTTTCTAGTTACGCAGTACAATGATAATGAAAGGCAATAAGTTTTGTACAACAGATCGAATTAATTATCATAAATGTCTTGATAATAATTAGTCCATTTGTGGTGAACAGAAGCAAATTTTAAAACATTACTATTACTACAAAACTGATAAAACAGAAATGAAGTATAACAAACTTGGAAATACTAATATTGAAGTGAGTGAAATCTGCTTAGGCACGATGACTTTTGGAGAGCAAAATAATGAGACAGAATCTCACGAACAATTAGATTATGCTCTTGATAACGGAGTAAATTTCATAGATACAGCAGAAATGTATGCTGTACCTGGCAAAAAAGAAACTCAAGGTTTGACCGAAAGCTACATAGGCAGTTGGATCAATACAAGTGGAAAGCGTGACGAAGTAATATTAGCAACTAAGGTTACAGGCCCTTCTGCTGGGCTCGGCTATATCTCTAATCTCGAACTTGGTTTTAATAAATCGAGAATGGACGAAGCTTTACATAATAGCCTCAGAAGGTTACAAACTGACTATATCGATTTATATCAGCTGCATTGGCCAGAAAGAAACAATAATAGATTTAGTCAAAGAGGATGGAATCATGCGAAGACAGAAAATTGGAATTATAATATAGATGCCATAATTCATATTCTTAATGGGTATATCAAAGAAGGAAAAATCAGACATTATGGTGTAAGCAATGAAACTCCTTGGGGTGTGATGAAATTTCTTCAAGAATCTGACCAAGCCAATTTGGCTAGACCTGTAAGTATCCAAAATCCATATGGATTACTTAATAGAACTTATGAAGTAGGTTTGGCTGAGATATCATATCGCGAAAAAATTGGATTATTGGCCTACTCTCCTATGGGCTTTGGTTTGCTATCAGGAAAATATCATCGTAAGGAAGATAAACCTGAAAATCGTTTGAATAAGTACAAACAAATGGCTAGATACAATTCGGAACAAAGTTATGACGCTACATCTGAATATTTAAAAATTGCTGAATCTCACGGCATTTCACTTGCAAACATGTCATTAGCCTATTTAAGAAGTAAGCCTTGGATTACTTCGACAATTATAGGCGCCACCAACATGGACCAACTTAAAGAAAACATAGATTCTACCCGAGTGAAATTGGATGAAAACTGGCTTAATGAGATAGATGCAATCCACGAGACAATACCTAATCCTGCACCTTAGAATAATTCAGG
>CALBEE010000133.1 GCA_937927575.1 uncultured Saprospiraceae bacterium
TATTCCTGTTCTTTTGGATGTTATTAATAGACGGAGAATTTTGAGATTCGGCTATTTCGATAGGATCTTTTTCTACAGTTGCTATTTGACTATTAAACTTTTTGTCTAGTACATCTATGAGATGAGAATTGTTGGTATTGTAAGAGTAATATAGATACAATGATACTGTCGTAAAAAGTAGAAGTGATAAGATAGCTGTAATTCCTTTGTATTTTTTCACTGCTGAAGACGCTGGAGTGGTTTGATCTAAGTCTCCTTCAATTTTATCCCAAAGGCTTTCACTATTGAAACCATCATTAGTGAATTCTTGATCGGAAAATCTTTCTTTTAAATTCTCTTCTATTCTATCCATGACTTTAATTGTTTATAGCGATTGAGAGATTTATTTTTGACAGTAAATTTGGAGCATCTACAAATGTTTTTTTTAACCAGCTTTTAGCTCTTGATAATCTCTTTCTTGATAGTGAAGGATTAATATTTAACATCTCTGATATTTCTGTATGCGAATATCCATCTATTACGTATAGATTAAATACTTCAAAATGTGGCTCTGGCATTTTTTTAAGGATCAATAGAATATCTTCATCCGAACCAGAATGCATTTCTTCAAGTGAAAGTGTTTGGTGTTTTTCAATTACGAATTCTTCTTTGGGATTACCAATTATTCTTTTATTGTAATTGAAGCAGTTGTTGATCGTAATTTTAGCAGCCCAGGGTTTTATAGATCCTTTGGACGAATCATAATACTTTATGCTCTTAAATATTTTGACAAAACTTTCTTGTAATACATCATTACTGTAAGAGACATCCCTTAAGTATCTATTCGCAACTGCGCGTAGATAGGGTAGAAGCAAAGAGTACAATTGCTTTTGTGCATTTCTATTTTGTGAAATACAAGAGTCTATAATTGCTCTATCAATGCTTGTCAAGTACAGTGTTTTGGTTGATGTAAATACCCTGACACTTGTCGTAAGTGTCAGGGAAAAATTATTTTTATAATTGGATTGTCTCTATAGCTTCACATCCATTGGAATCGGTTACGGTTATCGAATAGACACCACTTGAATCTATAGTAATGTTCCTCGTGCTTTCACCTGTTGACCATAAATATAAATAACTTGGTGTTCCACCGATTATAGAGCTATATAAATCTCCACTTCCTATCGGTTGTTCTGATAATACCACTTCGAAATCATCACATAATGAGTTGTTTGTATTTGATACAGTCACCTCATTTTGAAATGTGCAACCTGTGGCATCGATAATAACTACTGTATATATGCCTTCTTCTGTTACTACTATGCTTTCGGTAGTTTCACCCGTCGACCATTCATAAATGTAAGGCTGTGTTCCTCCTTGCACTATGGCATTCAAATTGATTAATGTATCTGCTGTTTGCTCTATCAGAGCGAATAACGAATTACAAGGATCATCAAACTCGACAATAATCGTATCCATTGCAATACAGCCTTCACTATCCGTTATAGTTAAGCTAAATACTCCTTCATCAACGACCATTATGTTTTGGGTCGAATCACCTGTGGACCAAACGTAAGAATAAGGTGGAGTTCCTCCATCACTAAGGGGAGAAAGATTGCCATTTCCGGCAGGACCCTCAGTATACACAATTGCTATTGTCCAATCATCACAAGTAACTACCTCAGTTACTTCCTCATCTACAGTGGTGGTCTCGTCTATGTTATCTTTTTGGCAGGAGACAAGAGCTGCTACCATCAAGCCTATCATTAGGTAAGTAATTATATTATTAATTTTCATCGGTATTATTTATTAAGTGAATTTATACTTTAAACTTTCTATGAGATTTGATTCGAATCGTGCTCATTAGGTATACACAAAGGGTATACTAAATGTGACAGTTTTCTAGAATAATTAGAAAATTTAATGTTCAGGAATGAATTAATCATAGTCCTAAATGATAGTTAGAGCGAAGATAATGTGATATTGCTGCAGAAAGTCCAGCATTATTTGGACTCATGATTCTATTTACTCAATATTATTGCAAAAGTAGCTACACCTTAAAATGTGAATCAGAGTTTTTGTAGTTCTTGCAAAAAAAAATCCCCATGGTTTGTACCACAGGGATTTATATGATTTAAAGATATACTTTCTTAAGCTTCCGCTCCTTCTAGTAATCCTGTTAGTTTTTGTTCGAGAGATGCTTTAGTTGCTACTCCTACATGTTTGTCTACCACTTCACCATCTTTGATGAATAGGATAGTAGGAATACTACGTACACCATATTTCATTGATACTTCAGGGTTGTCATCTACATTTACTTTACCTATAGTTGCTTTTCCCTCATAGTCAGCTGATAACTCGTCTATAATAGGAGTTACCATCTTACATGGTCCACACCATTCTGCCCAAAAATCTACTATTGCTACTCCACCACTTAGAGCTGCTTCTTGGAAGTTATCATCTGTGAATTCAAATGCCATTGTCTTATATTTTATTTAATTATTAATAGGGATGAAATACGATAATGATCGTATCTAGTATGTTTAACAGGACGAAATTACAAAAAGTTGCAAGGCTATTACTATATGTCCGTTATAGGATAGTTAAGATTGTTGCCTTGTTATCTCTAATAGATTTACCGATTTATCAAGTACCACTCTTCCGCGATCGTTTTTAGTCAGTTGGGCCATAGCCATATCTTTATCATGCTCAAAGAAAATGGTGTGATTACCATCTAATACTCTTTCGTATAATGCTGCTTTTTCTTTAAGGGTTTCTAAAGGTCTTATATCATAACTCATTACATAAGGCATACTTATATGACAGTGAGATGGCAAGAGATCGGCAGTATATACGAGATAGTGTTCGTTGCCGAGATTTATAATAGGTATCATCATTTTGTCAGTATGACAATCACTAAATATTAGGCTAATATGATCCGTAAATATGGTTTCTTGATTGATATCTATATATTTCAATACACCATGTTCTTTCAGCGGAAGGAAGTTCTCTTTAAGGAAAGACGCTTTTTCCCTATGATTAGGATCGTATGCTGCTTTATAATGCAGTTCGTTAGTCCAGTAGGTAGCGTTAGGAAATGTAGGCACTAATTGTCCTTTATTATCTATTTCTACAGCTCCTCCGACATGATCAAAGTGAAAATGAGTCAATAGCACATCTGTGATATCCTCTTCATTAAATCCGGCATCTTTTAGTGATCCTTTTAAATCGTCTTCACCATGTGGATGAAAGTGAGACATAAACTTAGCATCCTGCTTGTTTCCAATTCCCGTGTCTATTAATATTTTTCTTTCACCATCTTCCACTAGCAAACAGCGCATCGACCATGTACATAGATTATTATCGTCTGGTTCGTTGAGCTTGGACCATAATTTTTTCGGTACTACTCCAAACATGGCGCCACCATCTAATTTAAATTTTCCAGTTTCTATAATATGTAGTTTGGGTGCCTTCATCGGGTTTTAATCTGCTTGGTTAAATTTAAATATCGATATCAAGTACACAATATATAGAGTGTATTGCATATTGAAATTAATCTTGCGAGTCTCTTTAAGAGAAACCTATACTTGCTTTACCTTCTTTCTTAACTTCTTTTTGCATTTGAGACATTCTCAACGCTGTGATGGCCGCTTCTACTCCTTTGTTACCATATTTGCCACCCGCACGATCTTCGGCCTGCTGTCTATCATTAGGTGTCAATACTCCAAAGATTACCGGCTTTCCACTCATTAGTCCAAGATTCATGATTCCAGCAGCTACAGCGGCGTTTATATATTTATCATGATCTGTTTCGCCCTTGATTACACATCCTAGACATATTACAGTATCTAAGTTGTGCTTTGTCAATAAGATCTTAGCACCCATTGGCAATTCGTATGAACCAGGAACTGTGACGGTATGTATATTTTCTTCTTTTACATTATGCTTACCAAGCGTTTCCATAACACCTTCTAGCAGAGTAGCAGTAATATCTTCATTCCACTCCGACACTACTATGCCTACTTTTAAGTCATCTGCTGGAGCGATGGATTCCATTTTATATTGAGATAGATTTTTGTCTTTGCTGGACATACTGGTTTCTTTTAAGTGAAGAATACAAATGTAGACATTTGAGGAAGGATAGAGTTTAGATTAAGAGTCAATATTTTGGTTTTCAAATTATCGTAGAATAATAGAAAAAGCCTTTTCCACTGTTGCAGAAAAGGCTTATATGATCTTAAATCATAGGCTACTTAGCCATGATGAATTTTTTATTTGAGCATAGCAGCATATCTCTCAGCTTCGCTAGCTTCGTTGCTATCAGGAAACTCTTTTTGTATTCTTTCAAAAGCGGCAACAGCATCATCTGCATTCCCTTGCTTTTTACTTAAGATCGCGTACTTATAGAGATAATATGGCGTAAGGAAATCATTGTTTCCAGCATTAGCAGCTGACTTATACAGCCCTAGAGCTTTGTCCAAATTACCATTTTGAGCATATGCGTCTCCCAAAGCTCCATCTTTCATGTGTGGTGTAATATCATCACTTGGCGAATAACTTTCTAAATAGCTGATTGCATCATCATATCTTCCAAGATTCAAGTATGATATACCAGCATAGTATTTAGCTAGATTTCCAGCTTTAGTGCCACTGTAATCTTCAGCTATAGTCAAGAAACCATCAAAGCCTCCACCTGGATTTTCTAAAGCTAAAGCGAAAGAATCTTTTGCAAATTGATCTTGAGCCTTATAGATAGATTCCATGGCAGCCGCTTCTTTTGGCCCTTTATAACCGAAAGAGTAGGCTAGATAAGCACCTAATAGCAGTACTCCTCCAACGATAAGTCCTAAAACTAACTTTTGATTTCTTTCGAAAAAGTCTTGAGCTACTTCTTTGGCTTCGACTATATCTACTAGCGTTTCGTCACCTTCTTGATCTATTGGTTCACCAAACTCATTTAACTGACCTTGATTGTTCTTCCCTTGATTAGGATTGACGTATTGCTTTCTTTTCTTTTTATTTCTTGCCATAATGCGTTCAAAAATTTGTGCAAAGATATGTTTTCTTGCTAAATCAAAGCCTTTTTCACTAAATATAATTGATGATATGCTCTTATGGTAGATAATGACATCTACTCGCTATTGATCTGATTTACATAAGCCTATGTATTACGAGTTTTAACGCTTTGTAAAATCAACATTTAGTAAGCCTTGCAGATCTCTAATTAGAGAGTGATATTAGGAAATTGACGCGTTAGACCTTGATAAGCGAAAGCAATCAATATTTTGGATATTGATGCTAAGTCTAAGGGGAATATAGGATTTTGTGGTATGGAATGGGGCTAGAAAAAGATAGGAATACTTTTGCCTTTATTCTCGGTAAAATACGGATTTAAGCGATCCTTTATCGCAGCGAAATGTTTATGTGGATTAGCTCTATAGTACCAAGTGTACCTTATGGACGACCAAAGGAAGTGCTGGCATAGTCAACACGGTGTTGTCTAGTTATTTATTTATAAGCATGTCAACAAAGATACAAAGGCTAATTCCACCAATTATTATCATGGCAAATTTATAGACACTTTCTTTCTCAATATGAAATAATTCTCTTTGACTTTCAAGAATCAAATAATATATTATACCCGCATATATGAGTATTGGAATACCAAATACCATTAAACTCTCGATATAGTCAAATTCAAGTATTGAGTACATGGAAAAAATAATTCCAGTTATACAAATCAATATTGACATATACCAAGCAATCTTTTTTAGTTTCCACAGAAGAATACCACAGATGATCGAAAAAACTATAGTTGCAATCGTATAAACTTCAAAATACGAGATATTGAGGTCATCTTCTTTTATAACAAATTGAAGGTAATCGAACTGGTTGATTAAGCTTATGATTCCTGATAATGCGAAATAACTAGAAACTAGTTTCATACTTGTACTCGCAGAATTTATTGATAGTGGATTAACCGCGTCAATTGTACTTTCTAATTTTGAGTCAATTTCAGATTTCACTTTATTTTTAATCGTTGTAATTCTTTTTGATCTATCTAAAGAGTCTTCTTTCTTTCTATTTAGATGTATCTTAATTTCATCATATTTTTCTTTAGGAATATCTCTTGATTTTAGCTCTTCCTTTGCTACTTCTACTGCAATGTCATTGTAAGCATTAGGATTCTCTAAAACTAATACGATTTTCAAGAGATCTATTTTTTTATAGTAGGATTCGTAGTCTTTTCGATTCATTCATTTTTATCTTATTATTTTTTAGACATAACGTTGAAGAATACTAAACTACGCATTGGTTTTTAATACGTCGAAATACCTTATGTGTATTGGCTTTCATCTCATCGAAATGCTTATGTGGATTAGCTTTTATTGCAGCGAAATACTGAAATGCGTATTTCGTTGTTTGTACTTACTTGGGTAAGTACAAACTGACTAACCTTCG
>CALBEE010000134.1 GCA_937927575.1 uncultured Saprospiraceae bacterium
ATTAGCTGCAATAGCAGGAAAAGTAAATTCTTCTCCATCAGATCCTCCAGCATTATTAGCAGATCCAAAACCGTATATACTTAAATCAGGAATGTTTTGCAGCACCACAAACTCTATTGCTTTGGGAACCCCTCCAGTCAATGGACCATCAATTACTCCGGTAATCATAATTTCAGGAGGAGTGCCTGACATAGTCACTGTATTCGTGACATCGTACGCCCCAGCATCACTATTGGCAAGATCTATGGCTCCGGTTGAAGCGTTGATAGATAGTGTTCCAGGACCAGTAAAGGTATACGTTCCATCTTCTCCGGTAGTATGTGAAACGGTCGCTGTACCTCCAGTAGTACAAAACTCAGTATCACCGCCATAATCGAATTCGGCATCGCATTGAGCAGAAATGAAACTCGCGCAAAACATCATTGCGAATAATGTAATTATCTTATTCATTCATTCAGGTTTTTATCAACAACTATATGCTTATAGAAATTGATATGTTCAATTATTGTTGGACAAGTGGGTAGCTTGTCTAGGTTCTAATCGACAAAATTAATAATTTTTCTATACTTAACCGTCTCATTACCTTACTTCTAGCGCAAAAATTAAACCTAAAGATTCGCCTATTTTGAAACTCGTTTTAACAAAGGAAATTTGTACTTCATCTTAAAAGAAAATTGCTCCTTAGGATCAAGAATACAGGAAGGAAAATTAAGGTGATTAGGGCTGTCTGGATAGCCTTGTGGCTCGAAGCAAAAAGCGCCTCGATACCTATGCTGACGATCTGCTTTACCTACTTCGCTACCGTCAAAATGATTAGCTGTATAAAATTGAAGCGCAGGCTGATTGCTAAATACTTTCATATGGATATTACTTACCTCGGACTTGGCCTCCGCTTGAATAATCATATCGCTTGAAAACTCATCAAAAACGTAAGAATGATCTATTCCTCCTAAGAGATCGATTTGATCATGAGGTTTTTCCCCTTCCTGATAAAGTAATTTCCAATTTTGAAAATCAAAAGCTGTCTGAGCAATATTCAATTTACTACCAAGAGGTATCCCTTCTGCATTAGTAGGAAGTATAGATTCAGAATGTATTTTAAAGGTATGTTTGGAAAGATCTTGGCTATCTAATCCTGATAGATTAAAATAAGGGTGATGTGTAAAGCTTACGGGTGTAGGCTTAGTCGATTTGGCCGTCATTTCTAGCAGTAATTCATCTCCATTCAACGTATACTTAGCTACGGTTATAAGTTCGCCAGGAAAACCTTGATCTCCATCTGGAGAAATGTATTGCAATTCCAAATGAGTTTCTGAACTGTTCAAAACTGTCCAAAAAACATTGTGAAATGCCGAAGGTCCACCATGCAAAATATGAGCATTAAGATTTGGTCTAAGTTGATACGAATTTGTATTGATTGAAAATTTTGCATTGGCTATGCGATTGGCATATCTACCAATGAGTGCACTATGATATGGTTCTTTGGCTACTTTATATTCAGCTATTGTATTAAAACCAAAAACGATATCAACTCCATCCACTTTCCAACGCATTACTCTTCCGCCGTAATTGGTGATTTCTAATTCGATTCTATCATTAAAAATGGTAAATACTTTTGCCATAAATCAATCACACTAAGTCTAAAAATCAGCACCTATGCTAAAGTAAAATCGAGGATCTTGAATTTGTTCATTTTCTACGCCCCAAGCGTAATCAAATTTGACAAGATAGCCTAAAATAGATGTACGAATACCGGTACCATAACCCATGATAAGTGGGTTTCTAAAATACCTAACATTTAGTTGTATCACATCACCACTATTTACTTGTATTGTATTCAAAGGATTGTCATCACTCCAAGGAGAAAGACCATGCCATGCCGAGCCAATATCATAAAATGCCGTTAATTGAAAATCTTTAAAAAACGAATTTCCTCTATTAGGACCGAGTAGATATTTAAAAATTGGAATTCTCAACTCGGAATTTATTAATGCAAACGATCCTCCATTTCTAGCATTTGTTTGAAAGCCTCGCATCTGTGGTGCTGCTGTTTGATATGCGAATCTAGTCCCTGCAGGTGTACCTGTTTCATTATTAAAAGATTGAAAGATCCAACCTTCCATTCCTCCCAAATAGTATAAGATTTTTTCTGAACCCATAGATCCATTACCTGCACCTCTTAAAGCTAACACTGAATGCCTCAGCAAAGGAATGTAATGTCTAAAGTCGAAACCAACAATGGACGTAAATCCTTCCGACAAACTAAAATCGAAACCATCTACTACTTGTAAATCATATCGATTAATAGCTTCTATATAGAATTTATATCTCGTTCCATTTTTAATATTTGTCGATATATCGATAGTATTATCATAGACGTATTCTGCTTTCAGGCTAATTCTTTTATCAAAAGTAACAGGGTCATCTAATGATTCTTCATTAGTAGCTTTAAGAATATATCTATCAAATCTCAAACTGGATCTAAGTCTTATACTTCTGAAAATATCGAACGGATATTTTAACTGAAATTCACCCAACATAAGACTTGTATTCGTCCGGTAAATCTCATTGTTATTATTTTCATATGTCTCTCCATATGATCTTCTATAGAGACTGTATTTTTTATCGATTAATTTTTTACGGTCTTCATAAATAAGGAAAAATTCAGATCCATTGAATCTTGTTGGAATTCTTACTCCGCCCACTAAAACATCATCTTCGAATAAATCTTTAATGGTTGCTTGAAGCAATATTCCATTAGGCGCATACTGCAATTCATTTTGCGGTTCATCTATACCTAAGTCTGCAAAATTGATCCCTTCGCCTTCATTATTATAATTTTCCAAGCCTTCGAAAAGTACCGAATTGTCCAGCTTTCCACTGAAATTGTCAACTCTAAATTTCTTTCTTCCTGCTACTATTCTTGCCGGATTCCATTCTACTAAATTTTGTTCATTAAGTTTATCTCCATCAATTATATCACTATGTAGCGAGAGCTTACTTTCTGTAGAAATTTCGATATCTGGCACTTCTTCTGGATCAGGAAATTCACTTTGAAATAGGAATCCCGGTTGCAATGTCTTCTCATTACTATCTAAAAATATAAGAGGAACTTCATCCGTCTCTTGTGCCAAATCGATCAAATCATTGAAGTAAGTAGTATTACTTAAATTAATTTCTTGAGAATAATCTGACTCAAAAACTCGGTAGCCACCGTCAATATAATAAGAGAACATTACAGTAGATGAATTAGGACGAACGGCATGTAAAATTATATTTCTATCTAAATTACTTTTTGCCGTAGACACCATAGAATTAAGGTCTACAATATGATGATTATTAATGCCATTTGTATTAGAGATATAAGATACTTTGCTTTCACCAATATATTGCGGATCGTTTACATCTTCTTTGGAATCAAATAAAAGTTCGATGGACTTAGTATCTAAATTATAAAAATATAAATCCAAATTTCCTTGAGGTACAATCGTATCTGTATCGACTTCTTCATTCCAATTGCTCGGACGGTTAGAGCTAAACATCACTCCTCTTTCACCATTGAGCATTATCGTTTGAACATTTAGATCATCGTGCATATCTTCTGTCAAAGAAGTGGGTTCTCTTAGGATTGCATCATAATGAATAAGATCAGAATATCCTACAGTATTAGCAGACATAATGTACTCCGAATCCGTCAAATAATCAATCGAATATACTCTACGAATAAACTCTGGCAATAACTGCTCTTCGTAAGTAATCTTATTATCCAAAGTGTATTTCCTCAGATATCTTAAATCACGATGTTCGTACACTAATGAAAACTCATCACTTGATTGATGCCATGCGATGCACGGAAAATTATAATCTATTTGTTGTAATGCATTGCGATGGCCATATTTCATCACTGTTTTTTCTTCACCACTTGCTACCTCTCTAAGCATTACTCGATACTTTCCTTGTTGGTTATAGACATACAATAATTTGCTTCCATCTGGGCTGTATTTCAGATGAGAAATAGGTACATGAGATTTATTCTTGAAATCTATTTCACTATCTAAATCGGTTTCATTAAAAATGCCTTTTTCTTTATTAAAATGCTCTTTCCAATAAGCGCTCCAATCAAGTTTTAATTGATTATAATTTCGATTTATAACATATCCAAATCCATTATCTAAATTAGAAGACAATCGATTAAGGTATAGAAGATTTGAAATAGATAATCTTCCATAGTTTTGGTCAATATAGTACCACATAGAGTGACCAGCTATTCTGGGAAATTTATCCGATAACTTTTCAAAATTAAAATACTTTTCATCCGAGGCTAGTAATTCTCTTAGCTCATCGTCCAGGTCACTACCCCAGGGTTGAGCTGCATATTTTACTACACCTTCTTTATACCATTCTGGCAATTTTAATAAGACTGCATTCTGTACTATTTCGGTAACGCTAGATCCAAATAAAATAGCATTAAGATATACTCGAGCGATTCCTTCTCTAATTTGCTTTCTTAAGTGTGCATGATTACCATCAAAGTAAACGAACATTTTATTCCCAACAATTTTTGTTTTACCGGTGGTAGATCCAAAAATGTCTTCTGTCCCAATATTTGACTGTTTGAAATCGGTGACGTCAAGATAGACTATAATCTGTATTTTATCATTCATGCGGTGCTCCATGATATCCTGAATATCAGCATGATCGATTTCGGCGTATTGGAGCACAGTCTTTCCTAGTAACTTACCTTTTCCATACCAATAGGTTACAAAATTTTCAGTTTCGTATTTATCCCAATTTTTAAAATCATCGGTGAATTGCACTCGATTTTTCCCAAACTCAGTATTGATACTCTGAGAATAGAGATATGAGGTCACAAACAAAAATGATAGCAACAGGTACTTACGCATACTCCAAGATATAAATAATACAGAAGTTATACTTAAGGAATGTGATAAGAATGGAGCTAATGACTTCCAAAAAACTTTATGAGCCTGTCATAAAATAAATTATTGGCTAGATTTCGTCTCCTCTTAGTATTCTATAGCGTTTCCTTGATTCGACGGCGAAGGTACTTCCAGAGTATTCTAAGAATAATTTTTCGTATAATTCTTGAGCTTTGGTCTTATCTTCTAAGACTAATTCATATAGTTGCGCCATCTCGAATAAGGCATTATCTGCTCTAATTTCTTCTGGAAACTTATCAATAATCTGGTCGTAAAAGGAAATCGCTTCATCGTATTCCCTCTTTTTCATATGAATCTGAGCCTTACTATAAAAGACATCATCTTCTAACGAATGCTCAGGGTATATATCTATTATAGAATCCAACTTAGCATGCGCTTCTTCAAATTTATTTTGAAATATTAAGAGGTCAGATCCAGAGTACATCTTCAATGGTGCGTCAGTAGTATCTAGAGCCATATTATCCATAATAAAGACGGACTTATCGATAGCATCATTGGATATCAGTTTACTAGTAGCGCGCTTCAATATATCAAATTGCTCCTGTGCCCACTCAAAATCACCTATATAATAAGATAATTTAGCGTTGCGGTATCTAGCTTCTTCTCCTATGGCTCCCTCTTTAAATTCTTTGTCTACCTGAGAATACAGTAATGTTGATTCCCATATATCTCCTTTAATCAATAAATAATCTGCTAAATTTATTTTCGCTCTATTGAGAATATTTTTATCGACACCTGCAAATCCGGTAAGTTCCTGTAGTACTTCTACGGCTTCGTCGATATCATTCAAGTATAGCGCTTGTAGTTCAGCATATTCCTGCATCAATAATGCAGTTTGACTATTGCGTCCATAATCAATCATAAAAGACTGATATTCTTGTTCTAAGGCGGCTAAATCCTCCTGCGTATAGCTATAATTCTTAGTGATTTTAAAGCGTTTGGCTTTTAACAAGCCTCTTTTGGCGTCCAAATAATAACTCGTATTGATACCTTTATTAGTAGTGATATAGTCAAATCCCTTAATGGCTGTATCGTAATATTTGTCATCTAAAGCTATCTCTGCGATATCAAATACACGACCTCCATTCTCTTCATATTGTCTATCTAAGGCTCTAGCCTGTCTCAAAGCCTTATCATACTGTTTTTGAGTAATAAATGTCCACATGAGCATCTCTGGAAAAATCTCCATATCAGGCATTTCGGTCATTCGTTCATATAACTTAGTCTGCAATGATGTGTAGCCATCTTCGTCTAATTCTCTTTGAAACATAGTCTTGACATTCTTCATTCTCTTTTCACTTTTGATCAAGCTATTGAGATATTCATCCAGCATCTTATCCACATTACCTGTGCGACGATACATATCGGCTAACTGATAACTGTAGTTATACTGTAATTCAGGGACTTCTTTACTGGATTCGTAGACTTGAATAGCTAAATCATAATTTCCTGATCGCGAGAACGAGCTACCCAACTTGTTAATCATATGTACGTTACCATTGATATTGCTAATGGCCTTTTGATACATCTCTTTCGACTTTTCAGGCATAAATTGCTTATCGTAAAAGATGCCATACTGTACATACAGCTGCATCTCCTTAGGTCGCTTCTTGATTTGTTCTTTGATTGCATCTTCAGCCTCCTCAAAATATTCCACCTCTAATAAAGATGCTATATATCTTTCGAAATAATAATCATTCTTACCTGTCTTATCAAACAGTCTTTTATATACTTCGGCTGCTTTTTCATATTCTCCATCACGGAAATAAGCATTAGCCAACTTACTATCTTGGGCCTGAACCATGATAGCAGATAGCAGTATAAAAGCTACAAAAAGGAGTCTATTTAACTTCATTGACCATAACATATTATAAGAATGTAATATACGTGTAACTACTGAAGGCAGCAAATCACATAGGTAGAACGTGTTTTGGAGTAAAATTGATTCATTCTAAGCTGATTATAATTCAGAATAAATGTCCTCGATATGCTTATTCAGTACGACTAATTAAAAGTGGGCTCCTTGACATTGAGTATAAATCCCACTTTATATACATTATCAATACTTACGGATGCATCCTTAGATAAGTGTTTTCGGAGTTTGGATATAAACACATCGAAGCTTCGTCCATGGAAATAATCTTTCTTTCCATAGATCAATTCTACTGCGTCATCCCTTCTGAGAATTCTATTTTTAAATAGGCAAAGCTGTCTCAATACCTTACTCTCCTTTTCGGTAATCCTAGTAATTTCTCCATTATAGGTAAGTTCCATTCTATTAAAATCAAATTGATATTGGCCGATCTCAAATGATGTAGGCTCGATTTTTTCTTTGAGCGCTTTTTGACGTCTCAAAATCACATTCAACTTACAGAGTAGCTCTTCTTCATCGAATGGTTTGATGATATAATCTTCAGCACCTAAATCATACCCACGAAGTTTATCATCTTTCAACATGCGAGCTGTTACGAATAAAAACGGTGTAGTTGGGTACATTCTTTTTATATGTTGTGCGACACCAAAGCCATCCAACTTAGGCATCGCTACATCCAATATACAAGCATCAAATTTTTCTTTACGCAATTGTTCTAAAGCTGATATTCCATCCTTAGCTAATCGTACACGGTAACCATCATCCTGTAGCATTTGGACCAATAGAAATCCCATGTTAAGATCATCTTCAACTAATAATAAATTGGCTTTATGCATATCTTATTGAATTTGGTAAACTCAATTCAAACTGTGTACCTTGATGCAATTCACTTTCCACAGATATTTTCCCTTTGTGCAACTCTATAATTTTTTTGACGTAAGACAAACCCAATCCAAATCCTTTATGACTAGTCGATAATCCTTCCGAACATCGATAGAATTTCTCGAAAAGCAATTTCTGATTTTTATCGCTTATTCCAATTCCATTGTCCTCTACCCTCACAATTACCTCATGATCACTTTTATCAATTTTGATGTCAATTTTAGGATTTTGATCCGAGTACTTTAATGAGTTATCTATAATGTTTCTGATCGCATTAGACAAATGAAAAGCATCTCCCATAATTGTCACCCCATCAGTGTTATCTATGATTTTTACAATAGCCTTTTTGTTTGAAATTAACATTGATAAATTATCGACTACACTTTGGATGGTCTTCACCAAATTAATTCTATCATTTGAAATTAAATATTGTCCATTTTCAATAGACGCCATAGCCAATACGCGATTGACTTGTTCGTTGAGTTGTTGATTTTCATTTGTAATTATATCGACCAAAGGGCTATTCATTTTCTTACTCAACATATTAGAAGCTAATCCAATATTAGTAAGTGGTGTTTTAAATTCATGAGCCATATGGTTAAAAAACTCTTTGTTACGCTCACTTATTCTCTTCTGTTTGATAACATAATAATTACCATAAATCACGAGAAGCGTAATCAATAAAAGAATCAAAAATGACAAAGCCAGCATTAGACCCATTTCTTCAAAAACGTATTCCTTTTTATTTGGAAAGCTCACCGCAAGCGTATGCGATTCGGTATCAGTTACTGGCGTAAGCGAACAAGAATAAGGCTTTTTCTCAGCATTGGTT
Organism: uncultured Saprospiraceae bacterium; assembly: GCA_937927575.1. Taxonomy (GTDB): domain Bacteria; phylum Bacteroidota; class Bacteroidia; order Chitinophagales; family Saprospiraceae; genus UBA1994. The sequence continues at coordinate 8,549 of CALBEE010000134.1, forward strand.
GGTGCTCCAGCTTTACATTCAGAAACACCTAAATCATAAGGCATATCGATATCGTAGTAATTTAAGGAGCTTGCAACCAATCCTTTGACATTATCCTTTTGCATGAATGAACTTAATTCATCAGAACAGCAAGATTTTTTTCCATCCGCATTAATAATACAAGTGGACTTAAGCACATTGGTTTCTTCGGTCTTAGAAATTTCATCTACCGCTCTACATAATGCCATACTCACTTTCTGGTCAAATTGTTCTTCAACTAATGCAGTCGATTTCTGCATCCACTTGACTTGTATCACGAATAAGGAGATCAAAGCAATAGCGGAAGCCAGAACGAAATATGGTATTCTATTATTAAACAAGTGTACAATTGAATTCGATTCAGTACAAATCTGAACATAATTACTGGAAGATGAATGATTTTTAACAGCTGCTTAACAAGTACATCACAAGTAGAAAACATGCTGATCGATGATTCGCGGTTACTTTTGACATTGTAAATCGCTCAGTTGAGCTAATCCATAATTTAAAATAATAACTGTTATGAAAAAGGTAATCCAAATAATCACTCCAATGCTTATCATGCTATTGTTCGCGGTATCTAGTAGCGCACAGACTGCGGCTACCAAAGTAAATGGCAAAAAACAATGTGATCCAAAAGCATGTGACATCACTAAATGTGCTGATCTAAAAAAATGTGATTTAACGCTCTGCAATAAGCTTATGCCACAATGCTCAAAAGCCAATAAAACTTCTATGGCTTCTACTTCTGAAACAACTGATGAAAAAACAAGAGTAGCGGCAGCAACTATTGAGCGTACTGCGGAGGGAACAACTTCAACTAAAAAGTGTGCAGCAACTGAAGGTAAAAAATGTTGTGCTAAGAAAGGTTCTGAAAAGTAATCAAGAAGTCAATACCGTTATTAGGTATGATATCTGTTGTGCAGGCTTGTACGGTGTACAAGCCTGTATTGTTTTTTGTAAAAAACATCTTAACATTTGCGATATTAGGGAGTTGACAAATCATAGATTTAGAATATAATTCTCATCCCATAATCCATTCGAAGGGATACATATAAGACATGGCGCTAGCGAAAATCAATAAATAAAAACAGTCATCCTTATTTCTAAGAATGACTGCTTAATTTATAATTCAAAAAAGGTAAACTCTACCCTCTTTTCACTTCTATAGTAATCATATCACCGTCCAAGAGTTCTACTTCTTCTCCAGTGTTAGATTCCATTACGATACTATCTGCTAATACTTCTGCCGCAATATAATCTGTGTACCCAGCCAAGGCAGATTTTACCAAATCATGATCACTGATCTTTACATTGATACGATCCGTAACTTCAAAGTCATTTGACTTACGAAGATTTTGGATACGATTAACTAACTCTCTAGCGGTACCTTCTGCGATAAGCGCACCATCTAATTGAATATCTAAAGCCACAGTAAGTTCTTTATCTGAAGCCACTTGCCATCCTGGAACATCTTCAGCAATAATTTCAAGATCACCCAAATCGATTTCATATTTCACCTCACCTAGATCAACTGTGTAACTATTACTTTTCTCGATCTGTGCGATGGTATCATTATCAAATTGTTGGATGATGGCAGCGGCCGCTTTCATATCCTTACCGAGCTTACGACCCAATGTCTTGAAGTTGGCCTTCGCCTTCTTCTTGATGATGCCAGATGTATCAGTGATATACTCGATTTCTTTTACATTGACTTCCGCCATAATCAAATCTTTCAGCGCATCTACTTGGCCTTGGAATTCTGGATTAAGTACTGGTAAAAGTATACGCTTTAGAGGTTGACGTACTCTAAGATTATCTTTCTTTCTAAGTGATAATACTAATGAAGAAATACGTTGAGCGTAATCCATTCGTTCTTCTAATGCTTTATCTATAGCGCTTTCGACAGGCTGCGGAAAATCCACTAAATGTACTGACGGATGCGATTCCAAATTAGATACATCATTTAGATTTTTATATAACCAATCACTAAAGTATGGTGATATCGGAGCCATCAATTTAGAGATGGTCGAAAGACATTCGTACAGTGTTTGGTAAGCCGCAATTTTGTCTTCGGTATACTCGCCTTTCCAGAATCTACGACGACATAATCTCACGTACCAATTACTCAAGTGATCATCCACAAAGGATTGTATTTTACGAGCAGCTTGTGTCGGTTCGTATGCAGCAAAATCAGCATCCACTTCTTTCTTCAATGTATTCAATAGTGAGATAATCCATCTATCGATTTCTTGCCGATTTTCTAGCGGAACGTAATCTTCACTATGATTAAATTTATCAATATTGGCATATAAGCTAAAGAACTTAAACGTCTGAAACATCGTAGCGAAAAACTTACGCTTTACTTCTTCTACTCCAGCGATGTCAAACTTGAGATTATCCCAAGGCGATGCATTACTGATCATATACCATCTTGTGGCATCTACTCCATGATTTTCTAAAGTCTCAAATGGATCAACTGCGTTGCCGAGTCGCTTACTCATTTTGACACCATTTTTATCTAGTACGAGTCCATTAGATACTACCGTTTTGTATGCTACATTATCGAATACCATAGAAGCAATCGCATGTAATGTGAAGAACCATCCTCTAGTCTGATCTACACCTTCAGCAATAAAATTTGCTGGGAATCTTGAATCCAACAATTCTTTGTTTTCGAAAGGATAATGCATCTGAGCATAAGGCATAGATCCACTATCAAACCATACGTCGATCAAGTCCAACTCTCGCTTCATTGGCTTGCCATCATCTGATACCAAGATCACTCCATCGATATAAGGGCGGTGCAGATCTTTAGGTACTACTTGGTCCAGACCTAATACTTTATTGGCTTTATCTATTTCGGATTGTAGTTCGGCGATCGATCCGATTGAGATCTCATCACTATTATCTTCGGTACGCCAAATCGGAAGCGGTATTCCCCAATATCTAGATCTTGATAGATTCCAATCTTGAAGATTTTCTAACCAATTTCCAAATCGTTTTTCACCCGTATGAGCAGGCTTCCATTGGATCGTTTTATTCAATTCGATCATACGATCTTTTACGGCAGTGGTGCGTATAAACCAACTGTCTAATGGATAGTATAATATCGGTTTATCCGTCCTCCAGCAGTGTGGATAATTGTGGCTATACTTCTGTACGTTGAATGCTTTATTTTGCTCTTTGAGCATGATTGAAATATCAACATCTACATTTTTGTATGCCTCTCCTTCATCTTTATAATCCTTGACATATCTACCAGCGAAGTCCGTTACTTCTTCCACAAATTTTCCTTGCTTATCGACTAAAGTCAATGATCCGATTCCATATTTCTTAGCGACGAACATATCATCTGCACCAAATGAAGGAGCGATATGTACGATACCTGTACCATCAGAAGTAGATACAAAATCACCACAGATTACCTTGAAAGCATCGCCATCTTCTGGTTGCACATACGGCATGAGTTGCTCATACTCTAACATCTCAAAACTGGCACCTTTATACTCACCTGTAATCTTATAAGGTATTACTTTATCTTCTGGCTTATAGGCTGTATAATCTGCTTCCGCCGCAGCTTCTTTAAACCATTTGCTAAGCAGATCTTTCGCTAGGATAAGATTTACGGGTAGCTTGGTATATGGATTGTATGTAGCGATTCGTACGTAATCGATTTTCTTACCTACCGCTAATGCTGTGTTAGATGGTAGCGTCCATGGCGTAGTCGTCCAAGCGATAAAATATACATCGCCAGCTTCATTTCCTTCGAATAAAAAATCTGAAGCCGCATTTTTCTTCAGTTTGAACTGTGCCACTGCAGAAGTATCCTTTACATCTTTATAGCATCCTGGCTGATTGAGCTCATGTGTACTGAGTCCTGTACCCGCAGCAGGAGAGAATGGCTGGATCGTATATCCTTTATACATGTAGCCTTTCTTATGTAGCTGATCGAGTAACCACCAAACGGATTCGATATAATTATTTTCGAATGTGATATAAGGATTGTCAAGATCTACCCAATATCCCATTTTCACAGTTAGGTCATCCCATACATCTTTGTAGCGCATTACAGTCTCCTTACACTTGAGATTGTATTCGTCTACCGTGATCTTAGTACCGATATCTTCCTTAGTGATACCTAATTCTTTCTCGACAGAAAGTTCAACTGGCAGACCATGTGTATCCCAGCCTCCTTTACGGAGTACTCTCTTTCCCTTCATGGTATTGAACCTACAGAAGATATCCTTCACGGTACGCGCCATCACGTGGTGAATGCCAGGCATACCATTGGCTGAAGGCGGCCCTTCATAGAATACGTAGGTATTATCTTCAGGCTTCTCATCAATACTCCTTTGGAAGATATTTTCAGCGTCCCAAAATGCTCTGATCTCCTTATCTATCTCAGGAAGGTTAAGTGACTTGTGGTCTTTGTACTGTGCCATATTGTGTCTATTCTCAATTAAGTGTGCAAAAATATAAAATCGTAGGTAATACATGCTTTCATACCCTCTTTTCGGCTTACCAATCTCTTCCGATAAGGATATAAAAAAAGCTCTGAAGAAATCATCCTTCAGAGCTTTTAGTCAATACATAATAGATTAGCATCTTCAGGATCGTAGATCGCGAATAATTATAATGTTGCTAATAATGATATTTGACGTATGTCTCATGATACAAAGATAGGGGAATTATATCAACTTAGAAGTGTTCAGATCGACTATTTTACCATCATATATTTCCTATATTTGATAATATCAAGAATGAATACTTAAATAATAACTTATGAAGAATGCTATACTCTTTGCAATATTACTAATAGCTTTTAATTGTTATACACAAATATCTTGTCCTGATAATATAACCATTAATTGTGATCAAGACTATACAGATTCTGCCATTACTGGAGCCGTAATTTTACCTGACTCTATTGATCAAGAAGCCGTAACCGTAGTATATACACCTGACTTGGACGCATGCAGTGTGGGCACCGTCGAGGCTAACTTTTATTTTGAAGAAGTACTCACTTGTACCCAGATCATCACCATCGAAAATCCATTTCCACCTTTTGATCCTACTACCATAGTAGTGCCAAACGATACTATATACAATGATTGTGCTTTATGGGAAGCTGAACTTCCGACTTGGACAGGTGGACCATGTGACTTTATTGGATATACAGAAGATGTTGACACTTTTGATTTTGTCAATGAATCAAGTTTCAAATTACTTAGAAGGATCACTGTGATCGATTGGTGCCTTTATGATGCGACTGATGGAAT
>CALBEE010000135.1 GCA_937927575.1 uncultured Saprospiraceae bacterium
TACGGCGACGCATAATGTGATAGGCGCGAGTACTGAAGTAAGAAGTTCTAATACGCTGTTGCTAGAGCTGAATGATAGAGCGGTAAAAGCTGGAGAGTTAGTAGAAGTAGCGTTCAGCAGTAAAGACTTCAGATCAGTATCCGGCTTACAGATGACGATGGAGTTTGATGGCTTAACATTCAATGATGTAGTAGGAAGATCAATCTCAATGGGAGCGAGTAATGTAGGAGTGATCAGAGAAGATATGATCACGATATCATGGAATACGATCACAGAAGTGAGTAGTAGTGAAGACTTGTTTGTCATCACAGCATTAGCTACGAGAGATGGCAATGTGAGTGAGATGATCAGGGTAACGGATAGAGTGATTAGTCCAGAGGCATACACTTCGACTACGCTGAGTGCAGGCCAAGGGTCTACATTTGAGATTAATAATATTGAATTAGGTATCAGAGGCGGAAGTACAAAAGTATCGGTTAGCGAATTGATGCAGAATGAGCCGAATCCATTCAAGGCATCTACTTTAATCAGCTTCAACTTAGCGACGGCGGGTAAGGCGACCTTAACGATCAGAGATGTAGCTGGAAAAGTAATCAGAACGGTGAATGGCGAATATGCAGAAGGACTGAATACGATTACGCTAGATAAGAGTGAGTTGAATACAGTAGGTGTATTGTATTATACACTTGAATCTGGCGAGTTTAATCAGACCATGAAGATGATAGTAGTCGAATAATATCGATTGCCTAAAGCTTAAATTACAAAATCCCATTCGGCAGTTGTCGGATGGGATTTTCTTTTTTAGGACTATTATAAGTCATAGTATATATTTATTAAATATATTTTAATGAAACTATATTTTGAGTAATAAGAAAATACGAATGCTTAAGTGCATAAAAATCTAATTATTGGGCATTATCAAAATTATAGTTTGATATTAAGCTTAAGTTTGATTTTACTTATTGAATAGTCTTGTGACCTATTGAATTCTATACGTCTTAATGCGCATAACCCTTAATCCGCTAATAAGGTCAATACAAATTTTACAATATTTCGATTTGAGGCACATGCAACAATGTTCTTCTCATCGATCTTGTTGTGTTTTATAACTTAATAGATTAAGAAACAATGGAGGTCATGATTAAATCACATACTTCTACGAAAAAGAAATATTATTTGAATTGTCTAATTGTCGAAGATGATTACGCATTTGCGAATTCTACCAAAGCTATAGCGGAAGAGCTGGGACTAAGAGTACTATCTATTGGAAGATCATTAAGGGAAATAGAAGAGGCAATCCATGAGTACTCTTTCGATTTGATTATTAGGAATAAAAAGCTTCAAAATCAGTCGGTTGTTGATTATTTAAGCTCTAAGAAAAGTATACCGCCTCAAATTCTTTTATCGGCGGATGATAACCCTTCCAGTTCATCTCATAATATATATTCAACTCAATCATTAGACGTACCTACGCTTAAAGATGCAGTAGAAAATGCATTAAAAGATATATCTGAGTCAATGCAGCGTCATGGAGATATTCAAAAGAATGAATATAATCTATACGTAAGATCTTCTGGTAAATTGATGTCGTTGGATACTAATCAGATTAGTCATATTAAAGCGGAAGGCAACTACTGCATTTTTCATACGGAAGGTAGAAAAATAGTAATTAGAACTTCAATTAGTAATGCACTCAAAACTATAGACCAACCCAACTTTGTACAAATCCATAGAGGATATGTGGCCAATGTCGATGCCGCAATTAAAGTAATACCTAGTGAAAATATTTTAAGAATGAAAGATCAAGATTTACCTATAGGTAGAAAATATAAAAAAGATTTAGTTTCGATATTTAAAAATTAAAAGGTAGTTACATACTTCTTTTTAGAACCACAAATTGTCATTTTAAAAGATAAATTTTTAGAAAGAGGCTGCTATGACCATAGCAGCCTCTTTTTATTTGGCATTCTTTCATAACATTATGACCGTTAACACAATGATATATACCATTAACTACATAATACGTACCTTTTAATATTTAGGTATTTATACGTATGGATAAGTAGATTTCTACCCATAGATTTGTTTCAAATCAAGATCAAACCCTTTTATAAAAACCATAAAAACCTCAATTTGAATGAATTATCTGCAATTCATGCTAGATAAGAAATAATGTATCAAAAAAATCAGACGCATTGCCTTTACTAAGTGCGTGTACATCTTGTTGCTCATAGCGACCCTATACTCTTGAGCTCCATCCTTAGATGTCCAAATTAATTTTTTGCATTTAGAGGTAACATGTTTGATTCAGATGGATATTATATAATGACAACAATATTTTTTTACCCTTTTGTAATTTATTAACCAATTATTAAAAAATCAATCATGAAATCATTAATCAATTTAAAATCGAACCTTTTTATTTTTCTTTTTAGTCTTTTAGCTATTTCTATCTCAGCACAAACTGATGCTAGTGATAAAGGTATCGGAGAATGCGAAACTGTAGAGTGGAACGCTAAACGAGATATGCCTGAAATCAATGATAAAGATCTTGATTGCGTTACCGTTACTTTAGTAGGATTTGAGAAAGATCAACTTCAAAAAATGCATGATATAGTTGGATCACTTTCAAGTAATCTTGTAATGATGAAAGTATCTGATAATTTGGAAGAACTTAAAATTAAGTTTAATCATAATCCAATAAGCGCTGAAAGAAAGCAATCTGAATTTAAATCTTGTTTTGCAAAAATCAAGAAACAGATTTAATGCTATTCCCAATCATTACTATAAAATTAAAATACAATGAGAATTTATAAAATCATAAACATAGTGGCACTATGCCTTTTTAGTGTCGCTTTAAACGCTCAATTAATAGGAGGCGAAGCCTTTTTGAAAAATGATTATTTAGAGTTAGGAATAGGAGAAGACGGTGCGTTCGGAACTTTTGCTAATGCTCCAGCGGATTATCATCCTAGGCCATTTAGTGGCGCTACAGAAGGAAGATTAGGCTTTGTAGCAGATTCAGATGAAGACGGTTGGGACGTTGGAACGCCCAATTATTGTGGTGACTTTTTTGTGCCTGGATCACCAGTGGAAAATCTTGCTCTTTCAATTGGAAATACCAATTATATAAATAATAATTTGTCTGGTTATTTTGATATTCCTGGCTCATTATCTAATTATGTAAGTACATCAGATGTCACTAGTGTAGATTGGAATGGTTCTGCAGGGGGAATTGAAATATTTCAAAAAATTGAATTGCCTACTGATAATAATTATATCATCATGACGGTAACCATGACAAATGTAACGGAAAGCGATATTGATGATATTTACTTTTCTCGGAACGTAGATCCTGATAATGAAGCTACTATTTCGGGTGGTTCGTTTTCTACTCAAAATACGATATTATCTAATCCTGATGCAACCACTGATCAAGCCTTAGTGGAGGCTGTGGGTACTGCCTTTGGATGTACTGTGGCTTTAGGTGCTGTTAACCCAATTGCCAAAGCGGTCTTTGGTGGATTTAGTAATATAGATGCAGAAGATTTATATAATAATGGTAGTGGATTATTTACTAGTACAGTAGGTAGCACCAATTATGATGATGAAGCCATCGCTATTTCTTTTAATGTGGGTACTTTAGAACCAGGCGAGGAGATCGTACTTACTTTGGGCTATTTATTAGATCCAGATGATTTAGATGATTTCTTAGAAGAATTAGCCGTAGGTCCAAATATCCAATGTAAAGATATCGAAGTCGTATTAGATGAAAGCGGTAACGCTACCGTAAATGCTTCTGACTTAGATGATGGTACTACTGATGACGAGACTGCTCCAGAAGATATTCTCTTTTCGTTTTCTTCGACAGATATTAATGATAACGTTTTAGCATTAGACTGTTCGCAAGTGGGTACAATTGATGTGTCTCTATATGCTTGGGATGAAGAAGGATTGGTAAGTGTACCTTGTGCAGCGACTATTACAGTGGTAGACAATATTTTGCCAACCATCTCATGCCCAGAAAATATTATTGTAAATAATGAACCTGGTTCTTGCGGGGCAGTAGTAACGTACGAAGTATCAGGCAGTGACAATTGTTCAGGTGGTGACGAATGCGCAATTAATCAACCTATCGCGAATACAGCATATGCTGGATGGGACGGTGGAGGATCTTCATTTACAGCTTGTGAAAGTGGATCACTTAATTCTGTTACAGTATATTTCAGCGATGCCCCTGAAGGCAATGATTTAACATTAAATATATATGATGGTGGTAATCCTAATACTGCAGGTATTTTACACAGTCAGGTAGTTCCTGGATCTATGTTTAGTATTGGAGCTAATGCGGTTACTCTAGATGCTGTAGTTGATCTTACTGATGGAGTGGAATATGCATTTACTTTTGCTGGTAGTAATAATGGAATGGAAATTAATAGTGGCGATGTATCACCAGTTGGAATTATGTATTGTGCAAGTGGATCCAGTTGGACATCATTCGCTGGATGGGATTTAAAGTTTGATCTCTCTATCGGAGAATCTATTCCGATAACTTGTTCGCATGAATCTGGAGATGTATTTCCAGTTGGGACCACTACGGTTACTTGCTCCACAGTAGACGCGGGTGGTAATGCAGTGAGTTGTTCGTTTACGGTAACGGTAAACGATACTGAAGCTCCGACTGTAGTATGTCCAGACGACTTGATAGTAAACAGTGATGAAGATATTTGCGGAGCAGTTGTAGAATTTGAAGTGGGTCTATTAGATAATTGTGCTGCTGGTGCAGGATGCGCTATTAATCAGCCTATAGCAAATACTGCATATGCTGGATGGCAAGGTGGAGGATCTTCATTTACAGCTTGTGGTGATGGAAGTGTGTCTTCAATTACAGTATATTATGAGAGTGAACCTTCAGCAGGTGATCTAACTTTAAGAATTTATGATGGAAGTGATCCTAATTCTGCGGGAGTATTACACACTCAAGTAGTTCCTGGATCTTCATTAACGATTGGAGCTAATTCTGTAGCGATAGATGGTATGGTTGATTTAGTAGATGGTACAGAATATGCTTTTGCCTTTGATGGAGATAATGATGGAATGGAAATCAATTCTGGAGATGTTTCTCCTGTTGGAATTATGTATTGTAAAAGTGGAACCTCTTGGACATCATTTGCAGGTTGGGATTTAAAATTTGATTTGGTAATGGGTGGTTCTATGGTTACTTGTTCGCATGAGTCAGGAGATGTTTTTCCTATAGGTACGACCACAGTTAATTGTATTGCTACGGACGGTAGCGGAAATACAGCCGAATGTTCATTTACGGTTACTGTAGAAGATAATGTAGCTCCAATAGCCAGCTGTCAAAACTTTACAGGAGCATTAGATGCTTCTGGAAGTGTGACAATTTCTGTTTCTGATATTGACAATGGCAGTTCAGATAATTGTGGAATTGAAGACATGTTTTTGTCCAAGACTACATTTACTTGTGATGACTTAGGGGATAATACTGTTGAACTTACGGTATCAGATGGACTCAATACATCGGTATGTACAGCTACTGTGATAATCATAGATGAAACGGTACCTACGTTTACTTGCCCTGATGATGTTAACGAAACAGTATTTGGGACGAATTGCGAATTGACTGTAGAAATGCCAGATTTAAATATTATGGATGCCTGTGGTGAAGAAGGTGTAACAGTAGAATACATATCTCCTGAAGCGACTTTTGAGGAAATTGGTGGAGTAACTTTCGCAAGTTTTGATGAGGCAGGATTGTACGAAGTAATGATAGTGGTTTCTGATCCAACTGGAAATAGTACCGAATGTACTTTTATCGTAAAGATCGAGGATAACGAACCACCGATTATTGATAACTGTCAATTTATGGGACCTATAGAAGTAGAAGCAGAGCCAGGATGCGGTGCATTTGTGGAGTGGGAAGAATTGGCAGGAGCAAAGGACAACTGTGAACAAGGTGGAGCAAATGAGAACATAATCATTACGGGGTCTCATTCCCCTGGAGATTGGTTTGAGTATGGTGTGACTGAAGTAGTATACACTGCTACAGACGAATCAGGAAATACTGCTACATGTTCTTTTGATGTGATTGTTGGAGAAGTATTAGAGGCTAGCTACACATTAAATGGAGCAAATGGGTTGACTATGTTTTTCCAAAATACAAGTATTGGAGGAGATAGTTACTTATGGGATTTTGGTGACGGTACGACTTCTACTTTAGAAAATCCAACACATACTTTCCCAGCAGAAGGATTCTATGAAGTTTGCTTGACTATAGAAGGTATCTGTAATTCGGATGAAGTATGTCACGATATGAAAGCATTCTTTACTAATCAAGGATTATCAAATCAATCAGATCAAAATGAGGTTTCTGAAACATTATCATTTGAAAATGCAACATTACCATTAGAATCTGAAAAGAGATATGCGACCGATATGGTTATCTATCCTAATCCGAGTCTTGGAGTATCTTATTTGAAATTTGAATTAATTGAAGAAGATAATTTAACGATTAATATCATTGATAAGTTAGGAAGAAATGTAAATACTAGTACACAACTATATGATAAAGGCCAAGTGAGTATCCAGTTGAACTCAGAAAATTTGATGCCTGGAGTGTATTATATTCAGGTCTTATCAGAATCTACTAGTAAATCAACTATGAAACAGCTAGTGATTATGAAGTAACAATTTTAAAAAATTGAAAATAAGGTGCGTTGATTCCTTGATTTTAATTTTTGGTGCTATGAGCGGATCATAGCACCTTTTTTTTGTTTGGACGTTTCTGGATTAATGTATCTAATGTTATCTCTTTCTAGCCAAGTTTTAATTGTCATAGGCTCAGGAAAACTTCTAATGCTTGGTAACAGATTTTTAGTTTTCTGCAAATAAATTGTTCAAACCATGCAATATTTATAACTAATTACTAGTTTTAACAACGAAATTATCGTTATAAAATTTTGTAGAGATGAAAAGTAAGAATAGTAATAAGTCTAAATTGACCCATAGAGAAGAAGAGATTATGCAAATCATTTGGAAATTAGGGTCTGCGTTTCCAAAAGAAATTATGGAGTATCTTACTGAGCCTATACCTCCATATAATACTATTCTTTCTATGATTAGGAAATTAGAAGCTAATGGATGGCTAGCATTTAAAAAATTTGGTAAGTCCCATCAATATTATCCCTTAGTGGACAAAAAAGATTATTCGCAATCGCTATTCTCTAAACTGTACAATGAGTACTTAGGTGGATCTAAAGAAATGTTGATGTCGTATTTTATGAAAGAAGAAAATGTGGACATAGCTGAACTAGAACAGTTAGTAAAAGAGCTTAAGAAAGCGCAGAAAAACAACCAATAGCAATACGTTTTTTATCAGTTAATTATTCGTCATGTTAAATCAATCTTACATAATAGAAGCATCATATATTTTAGTTATTGCATACGTACTTTATCTTTTGATTTTTGCCAATGACAAAGCCTTTACAAGAAATCGAATCTATTTATTGACCTCATTGATATTGGCATTAATAATTCCTTTGCTGAGTTTTCCTGTTTTTGCTAGAGAAGTAATTACGTATTCTACGCCTATTAGCGTTAGTGGTAATTTGTCACCTAATTCAGTAATTCCAGCTACAATGAATTGGGAGGAATTGCTAGCTATATTGTATTGGAGTGTTTTTGGTCTGTTGTCTTTACGTCTTGTGTATCACTTCTTTTTTATTAGAAAAGTACTGAATACTAGTAAAAGTATAATTAAGGATAATATAAAGTTCGTCATTACTGACAAGCTTACAACGCCTGCAAGTATTTTCAATAATTTAATTGTCAATGATGTGAATATTCCTCAGGAAATAATAGACCACGAGAAAGTACACATGGATCATGGACACACCTGGGATGTACTGTTGATAGAAATTATGAAGGTCATATTCTGGTTTAATCCATTCATCTACTTCTTGGCCAAATGCTTGAAAGATAATCACGAATATATGGCGGACTACATAGCAGCGCAATCTCTTGAAAGTGAATTAGATTACTCAAATATTCTCATTCAATATGCAAAATCGAATAGGCACTCACCCACATTATTAAATACATTTAGTTCAATTACGAAAAAAAGAATAATCATGCTTAGTAAAAACAAGTCCAATAATATTTTCAAATCACTATTATTATTCCCAATATTCTTAGCCATTCTTACATTGTTTTCATTTGATACATATAATGTTACCGTAGACCAACATGGCAATATTTTGAGTGATAGTATTCCTGAATCAAGATTAGATACAATAATTACATTTGATGCAGTTACTGGTGCTGAGTCTATACAAATAGAAAGGGTGTATTCTAATGATATACGTACTTGGAAGGATACCACTATTATTTTTAATGCTGAGACTTTTGAAGAGAAAGTACAAGTAGTTACTTCTGAAGCGCCAAGAACGGAAATTATCCAACAAACCTACACTACTAATGAGTATAATATGAAAACAGGAGATTTGGAAACCAAAACCTATAGGAGGTTCCCTCAAGAATTAGTCGAAGTAACTGATACCATAGTGACATTTAATTATGATACATACGAAGAGAATTTTCAAGTGGTAAAGTCTATGGCTCCACGAGAAGAATTAATATCAAAAAAAGTCACTCCTAGAAATATGATTAAGGAAGGACAAAATTTCGATAATGTAAAGAAGTCAAAAGGTAAAGTAGTTACTAAGCTCAGGGGGAATTAAGAATTTTTGACCGTTAATACGCCGATAGTTACCGTTCGTCCAAATCGAGACCTGAGTGGTACGATCCTAAGTTATATTTAGCTTGCTTTTAATCAATTTGTACTGATCAGCTAATGCCTACGCTGAGAAGGGAAGAGGCCATCTTAATTTGTATAAGATGGCCTCCTTTTATTTTTACTTTTGAGGCTTTGTTTACTCACTTAAAGTATCGTACCAAAAACGATCTACAAAATCCATTAAAACCTTATTCTCAGGATTCTGAGCTTTTAGTTGCTGCCCATAATAAATGGCATAGTTGATTAATCCTTGTTCCTCCAAAAGGCTCATTACATAGATGGCTTTGGTGGCATCACTTAGTATTATGTCAGAACTCGCAATTTCATTTTCGATGCTTTCAATTTGCTTTTCATATCCTCTTTTATCTCCGACCATTATTCTCGAAATAGGATATTCCATTTCTTGACCTGAAATAGTCACAGTCCAATAGTATTTTTTGTTCGCTAATAAAAATTGATCTGCTCCTTTTAATACGACTTCTTGCTCTTCTGTAGTCCAAGCGTATACACTTGCTCTGGTTTCTAGGTCGTATATAGTCACTACATACTGACAGGCTTCGCAAGAATGAGACCAAGAGAACTGAATATCTCCGTCAGTAAAAGGTATAGTGCCGTCTAAAGGGAAGTCTAATTGCGGTGGAGATAATACACCGCGAGATATGGCGTGAATACTATTTTTATAGCTTGACTTTGATTCAGCTGAAGAGTGATTTATAAAGAAAGAATGGAAGTAGGAGCAAAATTTATCAAAGAGTGAATTAGACTCAGATTTTTCAAATTTTAGACTTTTGATTTCATATTCTCCTTCTTTAGTGATTTCACATGTTTCATTGTCTTCGTTGATGAGTTTTAAGGTAGCATTACCTTTTAGTAATATTTTATCAGCTTTTGGTAAAGGTCCAAATACTACTTTTTTATACATCACTTTCTCATCATTGCTATTGTACGTAAAAGCGTCTCCATCATATTGCATCACTGATATTTGCTGACCTATCGAAAAGACGGTCATTGTACATATGATTAATACGCAACCGAGTATTTTACAAATTTTGGAATAAGGGTTCATAATAATTTTATTAAGTTAATGATGGTTATTGGATTTGGTATATTCTTTTTTGAGAACTTTAGTAGTATATAATTCAGCTACCTTATGCTTTAGTTTATGATCATAAAACTCATAGACCTCGAAGGATATAATTACCGCAGTAATCATGATTATAAATCCGAATTTGATATTAAAGTAAGTGATCATAATAATGCAAATACTAAATAGTAGTACGAATTGAATCAGTTGTACGACTCGTACTAATGGTAATACTGTAAAGAGTTTTTTGTCATCTAGCTTCTTGAAAATAAAGTAATTGATGAAAAAGATTAAAAAGCCTATTAAATAGAGAATCCACTCTGGAATTTCATTGATAAAATCTTGACTCAATAGCATTGAGACGATATTAGCATGAACTACTACACCATACATATCAGGTAATGACCTACCATGATAAATTTGATTAAGCGGAGTGAAATATCTGTCTTTCATAGAAAGGGCTTCTTCATCTTCTCCATTAAATCCGATGAGCACTACTTTATCTTTTAGATATTTTTCACTGTATGGTAAAGTCTATGTCTATTTGGAAACTATTGGTCGCTGCATCTATTGTGGTCTTGTTATCTATTATAGGATTTGACTATTTGAGTTCTTCTAATGTAGATAAGTCATCCCTTATAGCTGAGGTATATGAGTTTCCTTCCATTAATAAGAGTAGAGGTGCAGTAGTGAATATAGTTGATGATTATATCGAAGAAATAACGACAGGTCAATATAAAGATGTGCTTGCTAGTTTGCCGGACGAATCCATAAGTGAGAAGGATAAATTTTACAAGGCTAGTATGCACTTTGCTTTAAAGGATTATGATAAAGCCAAAGATATATTAGATAATGCGTCATGGTCTGATGACTTTCATAAAGAGGAATCTTTTTGGCTAAGATTTTTAATTGCTTATCAGGAGGATGATACTTCTCTAGATGAATATAAAAATCAATTGAATGCTGACTATCGTGTTAAAGCAGAACAATTATTAGCGAAGTCAAAGTAAAATAATAGATAATTGATTGAGCATTTACAATTGATACAATATAGGTATAGTAAAAAGGCAGCTTCAATTACAATTGTAGCTGCCTTTTCATTTTCTCTTATACTTTTTCTAAAAGCGGAAAGTTACAAATGTAGATAGTGATCTATTTTTTATAGATTCTTCTGAGCCAAGGCTATCATCATTATTATCAGAGATATCAGACACACCTAATGAATAATAAGCTCCAATGTATAAGTGATCATTGATATCAATATTAGCTCCAAAGTTAATGCCCAAATCTAATTGCTTTACATTATCTTCTTCAAAGTCTATGTCAATTATTTCTTCATTGACATCTTGCACTGCTTTGAATGCATAGCCGACATATGGCCCTACAAAAATATCAATGACGCCCAAATCGTAGACGAAATCTACTGGCACTTCTATATAATGAAATCTAGATTCAGCAGTTAGGTCTGGAAATTTTTGTGACGATCCTTTAGTTGCGTACAATAGCCCTGGACGAATGGCTATATTCTCATTGATCATTAATTCATAGTTAAGTCCTAATTGGTATCCAACTATATTTCCTACATCGATTTCGTCATTATTGAATGATTGATTAGCAATATTTATTCCAGCTCTTATTCCGAAATGCTGAGCACTCAGGCTTACTGAAAAAGCCAATAACAATAAAAGGAAAAAATTCTTCATGCTTATAATTTAGTATTAAATTAATAATGGTTAAAACAACCTTCGTACTACTTAATTAAAATAAAGTTCGATAACCATAAAAAAATCAGCTTGATCGAAAGCGATGAATAATTACACCATTTGAATAGTGTTTGGATAATGCTGTAAGGGAATACCCTAGTAAGTACTTAAGGGATTTACTCCATTTTATTATTTCTTATCCAATTTACTGGGCTTATCATGTACGACTAATGTAAATTTGGAAAATGGAAGAAAAGTTATAAAAATTTTTTCTCCGGTTTTTCAATTCCATATAGAGTTACTATTAGTGATTCTTACGAGTATTTAATGAGAAGAATTATCATTCATTTTATTAAATATATACCCTAATGTCTAAAATCATTTTACAAATTATAGCCTTAGTTTTGGTAGGGGCTACCTTGTTTGCTCAAGAAGATGTTATTAAGCCTATTGATCTTGTAGAAAGCATGAAGAATTCTACAGATTTTCAGAATGTCGATTTATTTGCGATCGAAATGAATAGAAATGCGGCGCAGCTACCTGCAGATTTTTCCGACGCAACGCTACTAAATCTTAGTATAGATGGACTGACTCAGATGAGGTCATCACAATCTAAAGCGATGACAATTTCACTACCTGTTGAAGGAAAATCAGATATGGTATTGGATCTAGTAGAGGTAAATATCTTTGCTGATGGATTCAAAGTATTCGAGGCGCCAGCCATGAATTATATCAAGTACCAAAATGGAAAACATTACCGTGGAATAGTCAGAGGAACGCAATCCTCTGCCGTCGCGATAAGTATTTTTGATGATCAAGTAATGGGATTGATTACATCTAATCGAATTCAAGGAAATATGGTTCTAGGCAAGTTAGCTGATGCGGATGCACACATTTTGTATAGAGACGATGCTATTATGGATAAGATGCCATTTGAGTGTGGTACAGATGATTCTTTTCAGTCTTATGATCAGGAAGATCTAGAGGAGCAAGCAGGTGAGAGAGCTTTGAGTGATTGTGTGAGACTTTATTTAGAGGTAGATTATGATATCTATCAAGATAAGGGAAGTACAACGGCAACAACAGATTTTATCACCGGTCTATTTAATCAAGTGTCTACTATGTACGCTAATGAGAATATTAACACCTCTCTTAGTCCACTAGTGATATGGACGCAAACGAGTCCTTACAGTGGAAATTCTTCTATAGATTTATTAAATGATTTTACAGCTTATCGACAAGGTTTTGATGGAGATTTAGCCCAATTACTGAGTTATCAAGCTAGTGGTGGAGTTGCTTATGTAGATGGGATTTGTTCTTCTAATCCAGATTATTCTATGAGTTTTAGTAGTATCAATAGTACCTACGCTAACGTACCCACTTACTCTTGGTCTGTGATGGTAGTGACGCACGAATTCGGTCATTTATTTGGGTCACAACATACTCATGCATGTGTATGGAATGGTAACGGTACAGCAATCGATGGATGCTACAATACGGAAGGTGGATGTGCTGATCCTGGTAATCCATCAGGAGGAGGTACGGTAATGAGTTACTGTCACCTAACTAGCGTAGGTATAAATCTAAATCTTGGTTTTGGAACTCAACCAGGAAATCTCATTAGAAATAAAGTCACTGCAGCGAACTGTCTATCTGCATGTAACACTGACGGTGGCGGCGACGGTGGTGGCTCCAATTGTACAGGTAACGAAGCTACACTTACCATTAAAACGGATAACTATCCTGGAGAGACTACTTGGACGATCACAAATGCAAACGGTGCTACTGTCTACAGCGGAGGTCCTTATACCAGTACTAATAGTATATACACGATTGATATTTGTGAGCCAGATGGTTGTTTTGATTTCACGATCAACGACTCCTATGGGGATGGTATATGTTGTGCTTACGGTCAAGGCTATTATAATGTGAAAGATGCTAACGGTAATGAATTAATCTCAGGTGGAGCTTTTACTAATACTGAGACGAAAAATTTCTGCCTTGGTGATGGTAGCGATCCAGATCCAGAACCAGATGCAGATGGTGATGGTATTCCTGATGCTTCAGATAATTGTGTTGATATAGCGAATGGCAACCAGGCGGATAATGATAGTGATGGAGTGGGTGATGTATGTGATAACTGTCCAGGAGCTAGTAATACAGATCAAGCAGATAGCGATGGCAATGGAATCGGTGATGTTTGCGAACCTACTGATCCAGATACCGACTGTATCACGATTAATTTTATAGATACACCGCTCGTTTCTTATGGGGGAGGTCAAGACCAAGGATCGGCTACTGTTCTCGATGGTGGTCAGACGGTTAGATTACAAAATAATGCATGGAAAGCAATACTTCTAGATTATGAAGTGACAGAAAATACAGTGATCTCTTTTGATTTTGGTAGTACTAAGCAAGGTGAAATTCACGGTATCGGATTTGATAATAATAATTCTATTTCAAGTAATAGAACTTTTAGATTATTCGGAACTCAAAACTGGGGAATCTCTTCTTATGATAATTATACCAACGTTGGGTATTGGACGAGCTATACAATTCCTGTAGGAGATTTCTACACTGGAGAATTCAATAGATTATTTTTCACGATGGACGATGATGCCTATCCAAGAGATGGGACATCTTTCTTCACTAATATACAGATATATGAAGGTGCTAGCTGCGCACTTCTAGAGTCAAGAGAAGGAATCATATCTGATGTAGAGTCTAATCTTTCGGCTGTAAATGTCTTCCCTAATCCTGCAACGGATAGAGTAGATGTAAGCTATACTTCAGATGTATCTGCTCGTACTACGGTAGAGATATTTACGATTACTGGTCAAAGAATTTACAACGAGTCGATATCATCTAACGAAGGAGATAATTTGATTTCACTCAATGTATCTGACTACAGAAATGGAACATACTTAATAAGATTGACGACAGAAGGTAAAGCAGCCACTGTCAAGAAATTACAAGTGATTAAGAACTAAGGATCAGGTTGTATTAGTAGCAATTTGGTTTACTGAGTAGGAGGTACATCGCATGGTGTACCTCCTTTTTTTAGCTATTTCGAGTTAGTCTATGATCAAAATCATTTTCTTGTGGGATTCAATCGAAAAATGTCCGCGAATTAATTGGATTAAACCAAATTTCTTATAAAGAATTTTGATTGCTCCAATCAACTGGAAATAAGTTTTAATAAAGAATTGTGAAGTAATTGATATTAACTGGTGCACTTCATTTTTTGAACCTATTAAGATTGGCGAAATTTGAATAATCCGAGGAAAAGGAATATAAAGTTAAGTTGTGCTAAATAACTCACCCCACGAGATCTTCAACTTGATCCTTAGTTTATTGGAGTAATAAAACTCATACTGATTTTGCAGAAGTATTTAATCGTACATTAGCAGAAACAGCTGGGCATTAAATGAGCGAGTCAAAGGAAAAAGTATCTCTCAGAGAGGCGATATCCATCGGTATAGGTGGAATGGTAGGTGGAGGTATCTTCGCAGTATTGGGATTAGCTACAGATCTAGCCAAAGGTGGTACACCGCTATCGTTTTTCATAGCTGGTATCATCGCATTGGTTACAGCATATTCTTATTCTAAGCTATCGATCAAGTTTCCAGATAAAGGAGGTACAGTTAAGTTTATCAATGAGGGATATGGTATAAATATTTTTAGCGGTGGTATCAATAATTTGCTTTGGGTCAGCTATATTATTATGCTCGCACTTTATGCTTCTGCTTTTGGATCCTATGCACCCAATCTATTTCAGATTACAGATAGCACGACCATCGATGGACATATATATAGCAGTAGTATTATCATCCTTGCTACGATGATCAATTATCTGAGCATCAAGCTTGTGAGTAGAATAGAATCTATAGCCGTACTTATCAAATTAATTATACTTCTTGGTTTCGTTGGAGTAGGTATCTATGGCTTAACGGATAGCTCATATCTCGACCAATTGAGTATCGCTGGGTGGGAATCTCCTATCAATATCGTCGTTGCCGGTATGATCATTTTTGTAGCGTACGAAGGCTTCGAACTCATAGCGAATACCGCTCCTGATATTTCTGATCCAAAGACCAATATTCCTAAGGCATATTTCTACTCCGTGATATTTGTTATCATATTATATATTACAATTGCTATCATTACTGTAGGCTCGCTAAAGTTCAGTGAAATTGCTCATGCTAAAGATTACGTATTAGCAGAAGCTGCCAAACCGATACTCGGTCAGATCGGATTTACCATCATCACCGTGGCGGCATTGATCTCTACGTTTTCAGCTATCAATGCATCACTCTATGGAGGCAGCAGGGTCAGCTACGAGATTGCTCATGATGACGAATTACCCACCGCGCTCACTTGCCAACTTTGGAATCAGCCAGTAGGACTCATGATCACTGCGATAGGTACGCTTTTACTAGTCAACTCACTCGATATAGAAAGCATCTCCACTGCAGGAAGTGTTGGCTTTTTGATCATATTCGCTGCTGTGAATTATGTTGGTTATAAATTATACCAAGAAATCAATGGTAATAGAATTATAGCGATGAGTGGTTTTATCTTATGTTCTCTTGCTACTCTTGCACTTATTATACAGCAGTTTGGCACTAAGAGAAAGATTGTCATAATCGCAGTCAGTATAGTCGCCTCATGCTTCTTTATTGAGTATCTGTACATAAAGTTTTCTGATGATGCTGTTGCCGACGAAGATGTCATGTAATTAAGACATCAACCTGTTTTATTTAGACCTATTCCAAATAACTGAAGTGTCCTTAACCTTATTGGCTAACTATTTGTTATATTTTAGATTTGTGGAAAGTCGATTCCAGTGGATTTGACTGACGAAACATTCGAATACACTATATCAATACCCATATATATGAGTTGGATAACAAACTTTTTTAGTTCTAGTATAGGTCGCAAGGTCATAATGAGCCTAACAGGATTATTTCTCATTACATTCTTGATAGTCCACCTAATTGGTAATCTACAGCTGATTGCAGGTGATGGAGGAGAAGCATTTAACCAATATGCTTACTTCATGACTACTAATCCTTTGATCAAGTTTGTATCTATTGGATTATACACAATGATACTATTACATGCGATTTTAGGCTTCGTGATCTACTTCAAAAATAAATCTGCTAAAGGTGGAAAACCAACTGCCAAGAATAGAGCAGATGTGAAGTGGGCTTCTAAGAATATGGCACTCTTAGGTACACTGATATTATTCTTCCTTATAGTGCATATGGGTGATTTTTGGTTTAAAATGAAGTTTACAGATACTATTCCATTGGTGACTTATGAAGGTTGGGAGCCGATCAAAAACCTATATCATCAAGTAACGATGACGTTTGACAATCCTCTATTCGTAGGAACTTATGTATTCAGTATGGTAGTATTAGGTTTTCACCTGTGGCATGGATTCGGTTCTGGATTCCAGACGCTGGGTCTTAACCACGGTAAATACAATGGTATTATTGACGGTATTGGAAAATTCTTAGCTGTCATATTGCCTATTGGTTATGCTATCATACCCTTGTATTACTATTTCGTAATGAGATAAACGACCATTGCACTTTTCAATCTTTCGATATACTTTATAAGATATATATAATATGAATTTAGATAGTAAAATACCAGCTGGAGCGCTCGGAGATAAATGGACAGACTATAAGGCGAAGATGCCTTTAGTAGCGCCAAATAATAAGAGAAGACTAGACGTAATTGTGATTGGTACAGGTCTGGCAGGAGCTTCAGCCGCCGCTACAATGGGTGAACTAGGTTATAATGTCAAAGCATTTACTTTCCATGATAGCCCACGGAGAGCACATAGTATCGCAGCACAAGGAGGTATCAATGCTGCTAAGAACTATCAAAATGATGGTGATAGTGTATATAGATTATTTTACGATACCATCAAAGGTGGTGACTATAGATCTAGAGAAGCAAACGTTCATAGACTCGCAGAGGTAAGTGCAGATATCATAGATCAATGTGTGGCACAAGGCGTTCCATTCGCAAGAGAATATGGTGGATTATTAGAGAATAGATCTTTTGGTGGGGTACAAGTATCACGTACCTTCTATGCTAGAGGGCAAACCGGACAGCAGTTGCTTATCGGTGCTTACCAGGCATTATCACGTCAGATATCTACTGGTCAAGTCACTATGTATAATCGTCATGAGATGATGGATCTTGTCATGGTAGATGGCAAGGCGAGAGGAATCATAGCACGTAACTTATTGACAGGAGAGCTAGAGAGACATGCTGCACATTGTGTGGTATTAGCGACTGGAGGATATGGCAATGTATTTTACTTATCTACTAATGCAATGGGATCTAATGTGACAGCGGCATGGAGAGCAGTAAAGAAAGGCGCGCTTATGGCTAATCCTTGTTTTACGCAGATTCACCCTACATGTATTCCAGTATCTGGGGACTATCAATCTAAGTTGACATTGATGTCAGAATCACTGCGTAATGATGGTAGGGTATGGGTACCAAAGAAAAAAGAAGATGCGGTAGCGATCAGAGAAGGAAAGAAAACCGCTTTGGATATTCCAGAAGGCGATAGAGATTATTATCTAGAAAGAAGATATCCAGCCTTCGGAAATCTCGTACCTAGAGATGTTGCTTCTAGAGCTGCAAAGGTGGCATGTGATGAAGGTAATGGTGTAGCTCCAACTGGATTAGCGGTATTCCTAGATTTTGCATCGGCGATACAGCGGTACGGAAAATCAGCAGCGCACTCGCAAGGTCTGGATGAAAATAATAAAGCCCTAGTCACAAAATTAGGTGAGCAAGTAGTAGAAGAGAAGTATGGAAACTTGTTTGAGATGTATGAAAAAATCTCAGGTGAAAATCCCTACAAGTTCCCTATGAAAATATATCCTGCAGTACATTACACTATGGGTGGACTATGGGTAGATTATAATTTACAAACTAATGTAGAAGGTTTATTCGCCTTGGGTGAATGTAACTTCTCAGATCATGGCGCTAATAGATTAGGTGCTTCTGCATTGATGCAAGGATTAGCGGATGGTTATTTCGTGATACCTTATACAATAGGTACTTTCTTATCAAAAGAAATTCGTACGCCTCAGATCGCTAATGATACTCCAGAATTTATGAAAGCGGAGCAGGATACTAAGTCAAGAATCCAATCTCTGGCGAATAGCAGTGGGTCTCAATCTGTTGAAAGTTTCCACCGTAGATTAGGTAAGATTATGTGGGAGTATTGTGGAATGTCACGTAGCGCAGACGGACTTACTAAAGCGCGTAAGATGGTACGTGAGTTGAGGGATGAATTCTATAAAGATGTATTCGTTCCTGGAGATGCTGATGAGTACAATCCAGAATTAGAAAAAGCATTAAGAGTAGCAGACTTTATGGAGCATGGAGAGCTGATGATACTCGATGCCTTGGATAGAGAAGAATCTTGTGGAGGACACTTCCGCGAAGAATATGTTACTGAAGATGGAGAAGCGAAGCGTAATGATACAGACTTCACCTATGTATCAGCGTGGGAATGGGATGATAACGATCCAAAACTTCATAAAGAAGATTTAGTATTTGATAATGTAGAGTTGAAGACACGTTCTTATAAATAAAAAAGAGTACGGGATTTCGAGAAGCGAGATTTCGAGAGCGAACAGGGATGTATTCTTGTTCTATTGAAAAATAATTGATTAGATAAATTTGGCGAGTTTGCTAAAAGCAGAATTGAATATCTCGATATCTCTTTTTCTCGAACTCCCTCAATCTCTATAAATATGAAATTGACATTAAAAGTCTGGAGACAGAAAAACAGTAAAGCGAAAGGAGAACTAGAATCTTACCAAGTAGAAGCTAGTGAACATATGTCCTTCTTAGAAATGATGGATGTACTCAATGAGCAATTGATCGCTGAAAAGAAATCTCCAATAGCATTTGATCATGACTGCCGTGAAGGAATCTGTGGCTCTTGTAGTATGACTATCAACGGAAGTCCACACGGACCGCAAACGGGTACTACTACATGTCAGCTACATATGCGTAAATTTAAAGATGGTGATACGATTGTAGTGGAGCCGTGGAGATCAAAAGTGTTTCCAGTGATTAAAGATCTTACAGTAGATCGTAGCGCTTTTGATCGTATCATTCAGTCCGGTGGTTATATCTCTGTCAATACAGGTCAAGCTCCAGATGGAAATGCTATTCCTATCGAAAAAGATTTAGCATCTAACGCATTTGATGCAGCAGCTTGTATTGGTTGTGGCGCTTGTGTAGCAGCCTGTCCTAATGGATCCGCAATGCTCTTTACAGCCGCTAAAGTTTCACATCTTAATCAATTACCTCAAGGTGAAGTAGAAAAAACAAGACGTACTGCCAGTATGGTCGCACAGATGGATAAAGAAGGATTTGGTATGTGCTCTAATGTAGGTGCATGTGAAGCGGAATGTCCAAAAGAAATTTCTATCGAACATATTGCTCGAATGAATAGAGACTATGTAGCTAGTATCTTTGGTGGTAGAAAATCGTAGAGTATAGATGTTCAGGTTCGAGACATTCAGAACTGAGATATAAAGAAAAATACAAGAAATAATACCTGTATTAAAGCATGAAAAGCTAGCCCATTCAGCGAAAGTTGAGTGGGCTTTTTTGTGGATCTGCAGATTTCAGACTTTCAGATTTAAGATATTTAGAATTGAGACATACAGAATTAAGACTTTCAGAACTGAGACACAATACAATTTTTTTAGAATGTTGTCAGCGCAGTGATTGGTAAGCGCCTAAGCGATTGATGAGCACAACCTACAAGCCACATAAAAGATAAAAAAGCAAAGCATGAAAAGTTAAAGCCCATTCAGCGAAAGTTGAGTGGGCTTTTAAGTATTGTAAGAATCACTAAATGTTAAACGCTACGCCCAAAATAGGAGTGTATTTTCAGCACTTCTCCGAAAATGGGATTTCAATTAAGCGATATTTGTAATATTAGAATAACGAAAATTTGTATCATGAAGAATAAGATGAAGAAACTCTTATTATTTTCAGTTTTGCTTTTAACCTTGATGAATGGATATAGTCAATATTATACTTTAGAAGCTAACGTCAAAAGAACTAAATATAGAGGTGCAAAACCAAGCATTTTTATAAATGCCCAACTTGGATATCAGATAAATAAGGACTGGAATATTGGATTAGAGTATGGAATAACAAAAACGCAAAACGATATTCGGATGCTTGATAAACCTCCAACAGGAACTCTAGCGGACTTGATTAGTCTGAATATTTATAAAAGTTACGACCGCTCTATTCAAACCATAAGAGCAAAAGTAAGTCATTTCTTGAATCCAAATTTTAGAGTGTACGCAGGACCTGCCATTCGTTTTATTTCAGTTGATACTGATCCAAGTGATGAATCTACTTTTACAGGAAGCCTGTTTTCAGACCTAGAGTTTGGTGATCATACCAATATTGGCGGAGTCGTTGGCTTTGATTATATCTATTCCTTCAATGAAAAAGTATTTTTGATATTAGGAGTAGATTTACAGTTTGATGTAAACTCTTCTTCGGACATACATTCGGTAAATGAAATGAATGGTAATACATGGGCTTACGGAATAGGTATTGGAAGAAGGATTGCTGCTAAGACCTCTGAAAAATTATAAGAAATTAAATTAGGTAGTTTTTTCGTAAAATATCATTGAAATTTATGACTTCATATATTTCAATGATATAATGCCTTTCTAAGCACATTATGCTAAAATAATAAGTTCGATTCTTGAGCAAAATTAAAAATAATAAAAAGCAAAAAAGGCCACTCAATTTTGAGTGGCCTTAGTACTATTAGGGATAAAATCAATTGTATTATTTGCTAATCTGTATCACTTCAGAATAGTATTTATCTCCAGAAGTTAGTAGTAAAATGTAAGATCCAGAAGATAAGTTTTGCGCAGATATTTGTGTTGCATTGGATTGGATAGATATTTGACTGCCATGAATATCATATAAAGCGACATTATAATTTCCAACGATATTCGTTTGGGTAATATCTATATTGATAAAATCAACAGCTGGATTTGGATAGAAATTAATTGCTTCGGCAAGTTCTTCATCATTAGTACCTACACTAATTTCATTTTCTAGTGATCCATTAATTCTGTATTTCGTAAGATCTTGATCTATCATAAATGATCTCACTTCATCACTGAAATACAATCCTTGATTAAGCACATTATTGGCTTTAGATTTAATACTCACTTCGAATACAGGAACCGAACCATCTAAGAAATGACTTTCATCAATATCGAGAGCCAATATAGTAAGCACCTCACTTGCGATATCCGCATGCCATAAATTATCGACATCGAATAATTCACTAGTCACTTCAACATCTTCAATGATAGACGGATCAAACTTCATTCGTAATTCTATACCGCTTGCGTCAATCATCGCATCAGAATAGAAAGGTATGGTATATGTTTCTCCAATATTTAGAATTTGATCATCAAAAGATAAATCTACTTCTGATAAATTTACAGATGCTTCTCCTGGGAGTACTATATCATCATTTACATCGCCAGATTTGATGGCTATATAATGCCCTTTTACTTGACTAATTCCTGTTGGTTGGCCAGTAATATTCTTAAAAGATAGATCCAAATTGTCTTCTTCTAAACCTACAATTGTACGCGCTAAAAATGTTAAGTCTAAGGTCGTCAACTCTTGATCACCAGTAAATTCGGCAGCAGTTAGCTGATGTTCATTAAGCTCAATAGCACCCAATACATGTTGTCTTGCAAGATATAAATCCACCAAGTCTACACCGTTTAATGGATTAGCTGTAAAGGTTGGATTGATAAAGAAATCATCTTCGACAACCGCTTTTCCAAACTGATCTGTGAATATATTATTTCCTAATTCTACTTGAGGTACTCCTCTGTTACTATGCGTATTGACAGCCACTAGATTGTTGAAATCAACAAAGGAGATTGTAATCTCTTGAGTATAAGAAAAACTAAGACCGGAAATATCCAGATGTGTAACCGTCCATGTTCTTTCGATAGTTATAGCTTCTTGAGTTATGCCTCCCAGAGAGTCTTCGTAGTTTAAAACATAAAATCCAGCATCCTCACCAGAAAATTGTGGTTCTGCATCGTCTATCACTACACCAGAATAATTTACTAATTCGCTAGGAGTATATCTATGATCTGCAATAGTAATATCATTTGGCCATTCTACATCATCATCAAATGTATGTCCACTATCACAATCTCCTAGTGGAGCTGATCTAGGTAAGGTATCACAGATGTACCAAGCTGGGTAGTTGTTATTTTTTATAATTTGAGTAAATTCATAAAAACCTTCTCCTGTATCAACATCGAAGTTGAGCCAATCAAGAACAGTAAATTCTCTCAAAATTTTATAAGAAAAAAGTCCAGTAGTTCCAACAGGAATAACAATATCAGTATAGGTAATGGCTACCAAATTGCAACTGTCTGCAGCAATGGTAGGATACGCATCTTCATAAGTAAAGCCGGGTTGATTACCAATATATTCTGGAGTCACATCATCAGAATCAACATTAAGAAGATCCAATTCGATTAATTCTAGCGGCCAAGCAATATCATCTTCACCTCCAAATTCACATCCTACATCTTCGTCAGAAATAACAATGTTCCCCCAACAAGATTGAGAACTGTTCCAATCAAAAATGGTATAGGTTAATGTTTGCCCTAGATATTCAGAAGTAATCAAATTGTCGGGTATTACTTCTTCATTTTCATCTTCAATTACTAAATAGAAGATAAATTCGCAGCCATATGGTCCTCCTGCAAGAAGGTCGTAAGGTGTAACAGTATATGGCAAATTAGTAAAAGTGGAATACGTCACCTCATCTACACAAGTTATGGTAGTTGCCGTAGTACCATTGTCAATAATATTGAGAGTTGTAATAGCAGAATTAGAATTTCCAGCAGCATCATAGACTGTAAATATTACTTCGTTTTCGCCAATGTCTTCGCAAGTATATACTTCTTTATTTATGGTCATATCTACAATGCCACAGTTATCATAACTGCCAATATCAAAATCTTCCGCGTACAACTTGATAGAAGGTACTAAATCTCCTGGTCCGGCACTCAGAATAGCAGTCGATGCATTCACAACTACAGGAATGGGAGCTAACTTGTCTTCAAGCATGACTTGAACCACTTCAGCACTCACGTTGCCAGAATTATCGGTAGCCGTTACTATTACATTTTGTAGGCCCATATCTGAACAATCGAAATAAGATGGTGATAAAGTAATACCAGCTACACCACAATTGTCCGTAGCACCTAGACCTTCTAATAACCAATCTGCTTCAAGATTAATTTCTCCAGCTGGACCGAAAGTTATATTGACAAAATTGTTAGTCGAAAGTGCAGGAGCTAATTTATCTTCTACCGTTATAGTAGTCCATGCTTGATTAGTATTTCCATGAGCATCAGTTACGGTAAGAAATACTTCTACTTCTCCGAGGTCGTCACAATCGAATTCAGTTTGTGAAAGACTAAGCGTTACATCGCTACATGCGTCATAACTACCGTCATCAACGCTTTCAGGAAAAATCTGAGCAGTACCTGATTGCCCTAGAGCTAAGATAATGTTATTATCAACTACTGCTACTGGGGGAGTATCATCTACTAATGTTAATTCTGATGTACAAGAGAAGCCGTTACTTCCAGATATGGTAATGGTCGTCGTACCGATATCATCACATCCTACAATAGATGGAGAGGCAGTATAGGTTACACCTGATTCGGCATTGTCAATAAAGGCATTTGGATTAAGCTCAATGTCACCTCCAAAAGCTGGCGTAGACAAGGTTAGATCCACACAAGTCTGACCTATAAGGCTGATACTAGCCAACAAGCAAATAATAAAAGTGGTAATTTTTGTTTTCATAATAATTAATCGTTTGTAGTGACAGGTATATATTATCTTGTCACCGGTTTTAGTAATAAAACTACTCCCTCGTAGGCGAATAAGTTAGCGACAACTGCATGCCTACTTGGGAGTTTTTCAATTGATAAAAGTGGGTTTGTTCCGTAATCGAGTTTGGGTTATATCTTACGAATGGGCTAATACCTATCCTTGTTTTTCCAAAATCATATCCTAATTCAAGTGAAGCAATAGCATTCCAATGCGTATTGACTTTGTAAGGATGAGTAGAGTCAGATATCTTAGTAAATCCAAAAGCTTTATCATCGATATAATAACCAGTAGATTCGGTAAATGTATTGATTCCAAATCCTGCATCCGCCATCAGCACGAATCCTTTGAATGACCATAAGCGCTTGCCTATCGTAGCTTGGAAATCTATTGCTCTATGTTGTCTATGAAACGAAATTTCATTGTCTCTAGCAGAAGTAATAGTGGTAGTACCATTTTGACTGCTTATGGTTCCATCTGAAGCGATTTTATATGATTCTATTCCAGATACAGGATCTTTAACTATTAGGACATCGTTTCTTTCATAAGTACTAACATTTTGGTGGTACGAAATTCCTGCTAAAAATCTCCAACCTTTATTTTCTACACCTATTGCAAATGATCCGCTAAATCCTAATCTATCTCTTTCAAAATCAAACTCGGAAGCATTAAATTCTCCAATACTATTAAGATTGCTTATCGAAGTTCTATTTTGATTTGCACCTAATCTAACTTGTAAAATAAGTTGTCTTCCAAAATCACTTAAGGGCTGGATAAGATTAGGTGAAGTTTCTACTTGCTTACGGTTTGTGATTTCAAACAGTTGATTAGAAAGGGTAGGAGTGAAGTCAATACCCAGTAGTAAATCTCTTTGATCTTGTGTCGCAGCAATTTCACTTTCTGTTTTTAGAATTTCATCATTCAAGGCAAGTACAAAATCATGAGTTGTATCGGTAACTTTGCTTTCGTTTAAAATAGAGTGGGTTGACTTAAAGTTTGTATTCTTTTCTACTACATTACTTTCCTCAATTTTTGAATTAGTTATTTCAACGTTTGATACAATAGTATTTTTAATTTGAGTACCATTTGCAATATTAGTATTCGCTGCATTGGTAGGGATTAGATGATTTGAAGATTCTTTTTGAGTTGTAATTAAATTAGTTTGAGTGTTTGAATTTTTCTTTTCGTTTTGTACCAATATTTTATCATTGGAAGTGGTATTGCTTGAGGTTTGTGTTTCTACATGATTGTCATCATTAGATAGTATGCCCCAAGTAAGACCAAGTAATAGTAAGGCTACAAGCCCTGAGAGTAAAATAAATCCTATTCTTCTCTTTTTCTTTGATGGAGGAAGCTCTGATTCTATATTTTGCCAAAGATCATTGGTGTCGATGTCTATTTCTAGACCACCAAGAATATCTTTTATTTTTTCCTCTTTATTATTTAGCTTATTCATAGCTATG
Organism: uncultured Saprospiraceae bacterium; assembly: GCA_937927575.1. Taxonomy (GTDB): domain Bacteria; phylum Bacteroidota; class Bacteroidia; order Chitinophagales; family Saprospiraceae; genus UBA1994. The sequence continues at coordinate 26,044 of CALBEE010000135.1, forward strand.
ATATTTTATTCCTTACTTATTTTGCCACCCTAAGGGTTGGATTTTTTTTTACAATTGATCTCACATTAGTGCCTTCTATATTAAAAGCTTCTTGAATCATTTTACGTCCTCTTGTAATCAATGATCTCGAACTTCCCTCAGTAATATTGAGTCTTTCGGCAATGTCTTTATGGCTATATCCTTCTACTAAAAACATGTTCAGCGATATTCTATAATTGTCTGGTAATGATTCCATAAATAACATTACTTCTTCTTGTCTCATTTTATCAAAAACATGTGATCCAGTTGAAATATTCAATTGATCTTCTACCTCTTCAGATCGATGTTTTTTTTCTTTTCTAATCAATTCTAGACACTTCATTGCTGTAACTTGTGCCATCCAAGATTTGAATTTTCCTTGTTCTTTATAAGTATCTACTTTACTTATTATTCTGATCAAAGATTCTTGTAAGCAGTCTTTTGCATAAGCTCTATCTACAGCATATCTAACACATATACCATATAGGTAAGGCGAGTATGTATCGACCAATGCTTTTTGGGCTCTACGATCATTGGCTTTACAGCCTCTTATGATTTCTGCTTCTGTCAAGTGGTTTGTCGCTAGGGGTTAATGTATTTTTTGACTTTGCTTTATTATTCTGTTGCTTTGGTTAAAAGGACACCTTCTACTGGAAAGTATCCAGCCTGTGGTGGGTTTATGGTTTGCATCCATACCTCACCTTCAAATGATACACGCACCCATTTTTCACTTCCTGCTTCATAGTGAGTGACATTCCAAGTTGTAAATCCACAACCTAGTTCTGTATTATCACAATTAATCAAATATCCACCAGATCCAAACATATCATCTTCGAGATATACATTGACTTGGTTTTCCATATAGCTATCTGCCATTTGCCCTTCAAATCTGAATCTGATTTTATTATCCGTAGAATGTAAAGTGGTAGAAGTATCAGCAATTTTCATTGCGTCAAATGGAGCTAATACTCTTCTGTCATTTCTTATTTTGATATAACTATAACCATCTTGAAAAGCGTCACAACTTACTAAGAAACTTTGATCATCAACGATGTCAAGACTCCACGGAATGGCTAGACCTTTTATATCTGTATCGATATCATACGTAGAGATGTCAAACTCACTATTGCACACAGAAACCCAGGTATTTAGATTTTTATCCGAAAACAAATAGATATTCCCGACATTGATTTCATCCTTTAGATAGATAGCTGTCGTTTCTTCTAATTCTCCGTTACAATCATATACTGTAGTTTGTAATCTGTAGTAGTTGCCTGCAGTCACTTCAATATCTATATCCTTGATATTGATCTCGCTTGCAGGAATCGTATAATTAGAGATGGTACTTTCGCATGGAGTTAAAGTATTAAGTACAATCTCTGTATTCGAAGGTATGATTGAAATCCACTTTCCTTCTGCAGTAGAATATAATTTTTGTTGTGCTATTGAAAGAAGGTGGTAAGAAACTTTAGTTCCTTCTTTATTGATATCACCTTCGGCATATACTGCGGCTTTATGTTCTGAGATGGTAAATAATCCACTTTTGTTTATCGTAATTTCATTTAGACCTTCTTCTAAATGTTCTAATTCTTCCCATTTATCAGTTGCCTCATTAAAGTGAAATAGCGATACTTCTTCAGTACTGTTTGATACTTGTAGGCTAATCTTGGTATTATTGCTTAATGCATATGAGGTGCCATTATCATCTCTAAATTCTAACTGAAAAGCATTAAGATGTAGGGTGGATCGCAGTTGATTTTTGCTATTATATGCGGCTATACCTAGCTGTGCTATATTATTAAGAGTGCTCAGGTCTCTATAATCTGCATAAACATCTTGAGTTGGGATGTTCCCTTGCTCATCTATAAGATTGTCCGTTTCAATCTCTAGAGAAATACTAGGGCTGATATTTATAAGACCAAGACCTGAGCTTGATATCAAGCTACTGTTCATGGGATCAAACATTTGAAGCTTAATAAGATTTATATCGTTTTCTATTAATGGAGTATGTAGGAAACTATTGATTTGAGTACCATCCTTTATGTAAATGGCCGGTCCATTTTTGTTGACTTCTTCCAAATGCACTAAAAATCGCTTGCTTTCTACATTTTCTAGGAGATCATTGATCGCTATTTGGTAGCCTGATATTTGGTCATCATTGCTATCTACCAGTGAGCCTGTGATCGCCGTAGTTACGAGTATAGGCGTATCATCAGCAGTATCTACTACTATACTATTATCCACATTGTCATAGCATGCAGAAAGGCATAGTATGCTAAATAGACATATTGTAGTGTTGCGAATTATATTTTTCATTGTATCTCCCATTTGATAGTGTAATGAAGATACTGAAGATTTCGCTGCAAGAAAATAAGAGAATTATGAAATTAATTCATAAACCTACATTTCAACGGGCTTTGTGATACGATTTACCTAATCAATGTGATATCGCCACTGAGGATTTGTGATCGACCATTTATATCATTATATCGTAAGTAGTAGACATAGACACCAGACATGGCTGGATTGCCTTTATAATCACCAGTCCATGTTTGATTGTCAACTCTTGGATCATAATCTTCTGCAACGAAAACATTATTTCCCCATCTATCATAGATTAATAAGGCCTCCACATTTTCAATCTTTTCAAATGCTTCGACACCAAAACTAGAACTGTTGGCATTAAAGATATTCGGTAAGATTACTTCTACTTCTGGTGGTGTGCTTGAGATTAATGAAATCAGAATATCATCTGACACAATACATCCATCATCGTCAGTAATAGTGAGCAATACTAATGATTCATTAGAAGGATTAAGCGTTAAATTTTCGTAAGTAGGCGCATCTATAGTCGATTGATTTACGATCCATTCGTAAAGACTGATGTCATCATCTAATAAATTAGTATTAGATGAAATAGTGGCTGTATCACCTTCTTCGATAATAATATCGATACCTAAGTCTAAGAATATTTCTAAAGGATCATTTACTACAAATCCTGATAAGATATCACATCCGTTTTGACCTATTCCTTCAAAAATGTATGTTCCTGGTGAAAGCATATTTTCATCCATTAGACTTTCACCATCCTCATCATATAATTGGTAAAAGTTTTCAAAAGGGATTCCATCTTGATTAAGTACTTCTATCGAACCATCATCAATTCCAAAACAAAGTGGATCGGTAACATTGATCTGAACAGACTCATTTTCATTGATTTGGACAAATACTGTACTTATACTCTCAGGGCATGATTCTATTTCTGATCCTACGGTATAGTTAAATTGATAAGAACCAAAAGATAGATCGCCAAGATTTAGAATGCCAGATACTGCATCAAAAGATTCAGTATCATTGCTGCTCCAAGATCCACCAGCATCATAGTTTTCTATCAAGTCAAAAAGTACAATATTCTGAATTTCTGATAAACAATATTCGTTAACTGAATTTATACTCTCTCCAGCACTAAGAGATTCATTGATAATTATCGCATCAAAGAATGTACTGTCACATTCTTCATCTAATCCAGGTAGTGTATAGAAAAATTCTACTTGACCTGTAGATTCGGTACCAATAGTTACATCTGGTACCTCTACTACGATATTTACTCCACCTTCAACGAGCGTCCAATATCCGAGATCGACATATTCGGGTAAGACGAAATCATTAAGATTGACTACTGAGCCACCTTCACAAACCTCAGGAAGTGGTAATATTACTTCTGTCGGACATCCTATTTCCAAACAATCTTCTACGGAAATGATAGTCGAAGATATCTCATTGCCACAGATGTCATCTACAATAGTATAGGTATAAATATAATCGCCTATTTCCATCCCACTAAAATCTATAATGCCACTCACCGCCATGCCATCTTGATCTGTCCACTGACCTTCTGCAGAATTATTTATAATAAGATCATTGAGTGCTATACTTGTATTTCCTTCAGAAATTTCGTCACATAATGATATACTTTCGACTAATTCTAAACTCGGACTACTTGTAATATTTACAGTGGCTACACCTTCAAATGTATTTTCACAAAAGAATAATGGAACTACATAAGCAATCGATACAAAGCCAGATCCATCCATAGGAACTACAACTTCGGTAATTCCCTCCTCTGTAATTTCAATTTGAAAATCCGTTCCATTCGTATTGGATATTCCAACAATTATTGGAACTTGACCAACGTGATTGATAGGAATAATTACATCTGTTGATTCGCAAAAAGTAAGCGCTTGATCTTCTATGAAAGTTTGTGAAGGTCCAAACCAAATTACCGGTCTTCCAAGATCGGTTACAGTACAATTAGAGTTCAGAGAGTTTAAACTAAATTCACCACCATTATAAATGACTGCGGTAACAAAATAGGGGATCATGGTGCTCATAGAAGTGGCATCAAAAAGGAAAAATGGATCCGCTGAAACAGATATAATATCAGTAATTTCTTCTCCAGATGCACTATGTAGAACATAGATTAGTGAATCTCCTTCTGCGAGAGTGAAGTTTTCTACGGGTGTAATAAACATAGTATCTTGTATGCAAGCTCTAATCAAGTCCTGAGCATTATCTTCAAGTTGACTTTGACATTCACAAGATTTATTAAAAACGGTATTTATAATTTCACATTGATTGTTGTCGAATATATTTAATTCGAGATCTGTACCACTTGCTGCGGTAAGCAAAATAGTTTCTCCTTGCTGTACTTCTTGACCATTAATTGTGTATGGATAATTATCACCTTCTATCTCATAATTGATGATGTAATTTTCGTTGTCATTATCACAAAAAATATCTGTGACTAAAAATTCCGATTGTGGGAATACTTCGACGGTGACAGTATCCGAAGCGGTGCATCCTTCATTGGTAACGAACCGTACAATATTAAATGTACCAAAGGTATCCAGATCAACAGTAGTATTACTGGGTAATGCTGAGAATATAATCGCTTGCAACTCAGGTAATGTCCAAACTCCAGATCCTCCACTATCCGTAGATGTAATATCGATTATTGGGCTGCATGATGTGAAGTCATCCATCACTGATACGGTTGGTATATTGGTAAAGGTAATGTCGATACTATCCGAAGAGATACACGAATTATTTAAAATATTAGAAGCTGACACTACGATTGTATACGTTCCTTCTTGATCAACAGAAATATCTATATTATTCGAACTATTTTCAGTAGTGGTCAAGGTGGCTCCATCTGGAGCGTTGGAATTTATCCAAGTTACGTTAGTATTGGCGACTTCTAGAATATCTGCCGTTAGATTAGTTTCGAGGCCACAAATTGATAGGTCCTCACCTAGAGAAATATTTGGAGTATCGAAAAATATAATAGGCTGTCCTAAGGAAACGGAGAGGCAAGGATCAGATAAATCTACAGTGCCATTGATTTCATTTCCTACCACATAAGATACATAGAGAGCAGTGTTAAAAATAGTAGGAACAAAATTATCGAATACACCATCTATACTCTCCGCAAGAGGAAATTGAATTATATTTTCATCGCCAGTATGTAATACATAGATGCCAGTATCATTATCATCAAAAAAGAAGTTACTGTTATTGTTTACTTGAAATGTTATCGAGTTTATAGTTTCATCATAGCAAAGTTCTATAATGTCATTTGGCATCGTCCCAGCTTCTGATGTGCATTCTATTGAACAATTATTATTTGTAGTAATCGTATTCGACATACATCCATTTACATCTGTAACTACATAGTCAGTACTGATGCCGTTTGGAGTTGCAGGTGAAGTGAATGTTGATCCAGAGATGGCACTTCCATTTACAAGATAAGGCGCTTGACCTCCACTAATATCAAAACTGACTGTGTAATTTTCATTTGCCTCATCACATTCATAAATGATATTACTAATAGTAGGCGGAGACGAAAGGATAAATGAAACTTCTTCAAAAGCTGAGCAGGGTCCATTATTTTGCTCATAAGCTAAAGTGTAGGTGCCTGCAATATCAACTGTAGCAATAGTATTAATTGCATTGTTGTCAGACAGCGTTACAGTACTTCCAGTAGGACTGGATATGACTGTCCAAATACCATCTATGGCAGAATTGGTATTAGCAGTTAGATTGAATACATCACATCCTATCTCTGGATCACTAATAATATTACTAATGATAATTTCTTCGTACCAAGTAACGGCTTGTCCAGTAGCTACACTCAAACACTCATCCGTATAGTCAACACTAGATCCATTCTGATTACCAACTACAGCAGAGATATAATAAGTCGTACCATATATCATCGTGGGTAAAAAAGAAAAAGTACCCGTTTGATTTTCGTCAATGATAGTTCCGATTGTATTGTCGCTACTTGTATGTAAGATGTATATCAAGGCGTCATTACCGTCTAATGATTCATCTTCATTATTCACCGATGTAAATGGTGCTTGACCACAAATCTCTATAGCTTCTGTAGGCATAGATCCAGCGAAGGAATCACAGTTGCATAAAAAGATTCCTGATACTGATTCGCTCTCACATCCATTAGCATCAACGATTATATAATCATAACTATCGCCAGAATTAATTATTGGAGAGAAAAAAGTATTACCCGAAAATTCTACACCATCTACTGAGTAAGGTGATACTCCGCCAGTTACTTCTATGGTAACTGTATAATTTGAATTGTCATCATTACATTCAATATTAATGACGTCCACAGCGGGTATCTCTGCACCAGCAATAGTGACTTCTTCAGTAACAGAACATAGACCATCTGCTGTAGAATAAGTAATGATAAAATCACCTACTCCTTCTAAAGTGACATTGGTTGATATCCCATTAATATTACTAAGTGTACTTGTCCCTCCAGCTGGATTGGATACACCCCAATTTCCTGCAATAGGCGAAACTTGAATAGCCGTCAATTGAAATTCTGAGCCACAAGTGTTTAGTGGATCAACAGTAATTCCGGTTAGTTCAAAAGGTTCTGAAAATATTATTGAAGTACCATCGGCAATGTCTAAACAAGGATCTGCCAAATCTACAGTGCCACCTACTTCATTGCCAACAATGTAGGCTATGAAATAAGTAACCATATAATTTAAGGGTGATACAAATGTAAAATCTCCTGTGTTATTTTCTAAAATAATAGAACCAAGTGGATCAGCTAGATCCGAATATAAAATCCAAATTCCGGTATCGTCACTATCCAAAAAGGCGTCTCCATTATTGGTGGCAGTGACTGTTTCATTTTCGCAACTCACTAAGAGATCTTGGGGATTAATAGTACCAGCATTACTCTGACATTCGCATTCTGAATTTCCTGTTAATATTAGATCACCGCAATCTGAGTCATCACTAATGGTAAAACTATAAGGGTCGTCATTAAGAAGAGCAGAAGTATAACTGTTGCCTGTGATCTCTGTACCATTTACAGAATAGGGAGAAAGCCCACCGATGATATCAAACGAAACAGTATACATATCACCAGAACATTCTACCTCGACATTTTCTGTTTCTATAGGTTCGGTTACAGTAAAGGCTACTTCGATAGATTGATTGCATTGATAAGTAAATTGTAGTACGAAATCCGCAACATCTAAAAATGGAAAAGTAACACTTACACCTGTTGTTGAATTATTTAAATTATCAAAAACAACAACACCTACTGGAGCAGTAACGACAGTCCAAACACCTACTCCATCACCACCATCTATCAATACACTTACATCAAAATCTAAAGTACAAAAATCGCTTGGAGTGTTATTCGTAAGCTCATTATCAATCACTGTAATATCTAAGCAAACTTCTACATTTTCTCCACAGTCATTTATGACTTCGATACAAAGTTCTGCATTACCTGTAGTAGCTTCATTATCAATTTGTACATCTACATTATCATCAGTGGTACTTCCAACAATACTGGCATCACCACTTATGGTCCATCCAACGATGGTGTTCTCGTCTAATCCTGTAAGTGTATAATTAATTAAATTATCAGGGCAAAGTTCGTCAGGACCTTCAATCATTAAGTCATCAGAAGATGAAGCATTAACCGTTATCGATGCGCAAGCTTGTTGATCACCACAAGGACTAATATTGACAATACATATTTCAATATCTTGATCCGTCTGAGGAGTAAATGTAGTAGTAGGTGTACCTGTCGAAAGCATCGAAAACGAACCACTATTAATCTGTACACCATAAGTGGCATCTGGATCATAATTGAGCACAGTTACAGAAGAAGATTGGCCAACACAAATTTCTGTTTCGAAATCAAGAATAGGTAATTCAGCTTCAGGAGCAATATCTATTACATAGCATCCAGCACCCAATTCTGCGCAGATGGTACCATCAAAAATTAAATCTTGAATATCTAAATTACTATTACTCCCATTTGCAGGAGGAAGAAGTGATTCATCTGTTAATAAATACGATAATCCACATACCCAATATTGTCCTGTAGGAAAACCAGTTAGATCAGCATTTTCATCATATGCTTCTAATGTGCCGATAGAACCACTTTCGTAATTGGAAATGGTAAAAGTATATCCATAATCAGCGTCTTCGTTCTCATCATTTACTGTAGGATTGAGTTCTATATTATCTGATTCACAATAAGAAAGATTAGAGATATTTATATTTCCTGCTTCAGCCGCACAGCCGCATTCTGGATCTCCACTTATTTCTAAAGGTAAACATGAAAAGGCGTCAGTTAGGGTTAACTCATACGGATCATCATCTATTAAATCAGATACGAAAGTAGTTCCGCTGACTTCAACATCATTTACAAAATAGGGTGCCAATCCTCCTGAGATGTCAAAAGAAATAGTATACATATTACCCATACAAATTACTTCGACATTAGACGCAGTAAGCGGATCGTAAACTATAAAATCAACTTCCAAAGTTTCGCTACATTCAGAAGTAAATAATAAAGTATAGTCACCGACAGCATCTACAATTACATCAGTAGAAGATTGGTTGGCATCATCAAATATGACACTGCCTGGAGCACTTATTACACTCCATAATCCCGTTCCAAAATCACCATTGATTAAGACTTCAACGTTAAATTCCAAATCGCAGAAATCCGGGAACGTCGCATTTTCCAAATCAATTTCAGTTACAGTAATCGTAATGCATTCTTCTACATTTTCACCACATTCATCAATAACTTCTACACAAAGTTCTGCACTGCCAGTGGTAACGACATTATCTATTTGCACATCTACATTGTCGTTAGTGGTGCTTCCCACTAAACTAGCATCACCACTTATCGTCCATCCAACAATTGTACTGGAACCAAATCCTGAAAGCGTATAATTGGATAATATATCAAGGCAAAGCTCGTCTGGACCTTCAATCATAAGATCGTCAGCAGAGGATTCGTTTACAGTTATATTTGCACAAGATTGTAAATCTCCGCAGGCGCTGAGAATAGTAAAACATATTTCTATATCAATGTCGTTTTGGGGTATAAACTCGGTAGTCGGAACTCCAGTAAATAACATCGAAAAGGAGCCACTATTTACGGTAACATTATAAATCGCATCTGGATCGTAATTGAGTACTGTTATTTCCGATAATTGACCTACACATATTTCAGTTTCAAAATCTAAAATAGGTAGTTCAACTTCTTCTTCTATCACAATTAGGTAGCAGTGATTATCAAAGTCACCACAAAAAACTTCATTATTAATGTCATCAATGATATCAACATCTGTATTACTTCCATTCGCTGGAGTCAATAGTGATTCATCTGAAAGTAAATAGGAAAGACCACAGACCCAATATTGACCAGCATCATATCCACTTAATATGGCATCTTCGGAATATTCGATAAGTGTACCTATTCCTCCGCCTTCATTGTTGAAGATGGGGAAATTATATCCATAATCGCTATCTTGATTTTCGTCAGTTACTTCAGTCAAAAGATCTATCACATCGAACTCGCAAAATAAATCTTGACCAATTACAAAGAAACCCGCTTCAGCTGCACATCCACAATCTTCAATAATCACTGAAGCACAAGCAAAACCAAAATTTGCGCATAATGATCCATCATCAATTAGATCATTTATATCATCATTGGTATTACCAGAATTGGTGGCAGGAAGTACATTCTCGTCAGCTATTAGATAATTAAGTCCGCATATAAAATATTCTCCAGGATCGAATCCGGTGAAGTCAGCCGTTTCACTATAACCTATTATTTCATCAGTCGAACCTCCCAAAGTCGATAAGATGACCCAAGTCGTGGTGTAGTCTGGATCTGTATTATCACCAGTCACTATAGGTGCAGCCTCTATAGGATCATCTGTATTACAAAAAGTTTGAGTAGAATTATCAAAAGTGCCCATATCCGCTTCGCAGACGGATGCCGAGCAACTCAATCCTGTACCGTCACAAAAAGTGATGGACCAATTAGTAACCTCACCAATATCCGCAGTTACTAAATCATTAACTTGTAATGTCCATTCTCCATTAGCGCTTCCTGTTAAGTCACTAAAACAACCATCTCCAGGATAATAGATGCCGTTATAGCTGCTGTTGGATCCAAAATCACTAGATGTATATTCATTATTGGCTCCAGGATCTGGAGCAACTGGACCTCCACAAGATACAAATGTTATGTCCCAAGTACTGTTACTTGTGGATCCACCAGCACCATCAGCAAGTAAAAATATGGAGGATCCATCTGGTGCAATCAATAATATTTCGATATCAGAGATCCAAGAATGTTCGTATTGCAGCGATACTTCACAAATCGCTTGGCCACCACTATTTAATGTTGCATTGGTAAGACCGGAAACATCAAGAACCGAAGTTACCGTCTGTACATCCAAAATATCTACTGGACAATCAGTACACTCGCAAGTTTGAGCGTAAGTAATATTTGTAGTTATACTTAGTATTAAAACTAGAAGTCGAAAAATTGGTTTTTTCATGGTAACAGGCGGCTAGTATACCCTTAATATATGCAATTCTGAGCCGCACGGTTGCCTATCAACCCAATTGTCATTGTTAAATGCTCACACTCGCAACCAATTGACTTACATCTGGATGGTCTATTTCTTCTTGTAAATCTTCTAAAGTAATATTGAAACTATTCATTTCACTATCAAAGGATACCAGTTTTCCTAATGAAGATTCATCTATTTTAGCAATCAAAATCATCTTCCCTTCTTTATCTCCCCAGAGGCATAGCATCTTATTCTCGGGTATGCTTTGAGCATTATCTAAGTCCAAGATCAATTGAGATTTATTCTTATTATAATGTGATACTAGTTTTAAATCTGGTGCTTTCGCATTTCCCTTTAATACGGTAGATTGAGTGTTGCTATCTTTGTAAAAAGCATAAAATTTAGTTTCTGTATCGAATGATTTTTTGGATGCTTCACAAGATGATTCCAAGTTTTCATAGGCTATTTTTTCTTCTTTTAATTGCGCATCAAGTCTATCAATCTTTTGATATGACAATATGCAGATGATACCTAGTAATACGGCAGCGGCACCTGTCAGATATTTAATCCATGGCTTAGAAGATGAAGATGATATGATGTCTTTTTCTGATTTAATTTGGTGCATCACGCCCTCTTTCAATGAGGCAGGTGGCCTAATTTGGTGAGATTCAGCTAGATTATAAATTGTGTTTTCTAGCTCTTCATAGGTCTTCTTAACACTTGGGTGCTTGCTGATATATGAGGCAACTTGAGTAGATTCTTCTTCAGAAAGCAAGCCCATAAGATACTGTTCGAGTAATCCGGTGTTGAGAAATTCTTCTGGTGTCATCCTATTCATATAACGGCATTTAATAGGATTAAAAATAGAAGAACACCCTTGTCATATATTTCTTTTAGCATACGCATGCCTACTCTTAATCTAGACTTAATAGTTCCTAATGGTGTTCCTGATTCTTTACTCCATTCACGTTGGCTGTATCCTTGAAAAAATAGAGCATCAATCACTTCTTTATATCTATCTTCTATGTTATCTAGTTTTTGTCTTATATCTATAGCTTCTTCATTCATACTAGTAGAGAGTAGTACGTTGTCAACTTGATTTTGGATGTCGTCAATGTAGACTTTATTTATTCTTCTTCTATGATCTAAAGCTGTATTTCTAGCAATTGAATACATCCAAGTAAAGAGTTGAGATTTTTTTTCATCGTATTTATCGAAGTTTTTCCAAATTTTCACAAAAGTATCTTGAAGAGCATCATGAGCAATTTGTTCGTCGTAGATAACCCTTCTTATAATCCCATATAGTGGACCCGAGTATCTATCATATAATAAAGACATACCCGATTCATTTCTGGATTTTAGTAAGGAGATTATATGTTTTTCTTCCGTTTTCAAATTTATTTTTTGTCTTCGAGATCCACTTTCACTTTTGTGACGTACTACTATCAAATTCCAAACAAAAATAGGATGGAATGATTTATTAACACGAGATGCTATTCATCTCACAAACTAATTAATGATATGAAGATCAAATTGTTTATTTCAACCGTACTTTTAAGTTTTTTTACTATTTCTGCCTTCGCTCAATGTGGCAGCAATCACAAGAGAGTAAAGTCTGCCTATCACGAAAGACATCATGACATAGTCAATATCGCCTCTAATAATCACGATTTTACCACATTGGTTGCCGCAGTAAAAGTAGCGGGTCTTGTAGAGACGCTTCAGGGTGATGGACCTTTTACAGTATTTGCTCCGACTAATACCGCATTCGATAAACTTCCTGAAGGTACCGTAAAATCATTACTCGAACCTGCTGCTAAAGATCAACTTACTAAGATATTAACTTACCATGTGGTGGCTGGTGAATTCAAAGCGAAAGATGTAATAGCTGCGATTAATGCAAGTGGTGGATCCTTTACTATTAAGACGGTAAGCGGTGATAAATTAGTAGCCACTATGAATGGAAATAGCGTCATACTGAAGGATGAAAATGGAGGTGTATCAGCAGTAACCAAAACTGATCTCGATGCATCCAATGGAGTAATTCATGTTATTGATAGCTTAGTATTACCTAAGTAATTTATTGAGATAGGCTTTGACTTCATTTTAGAATATAAGTCCATCATAATACCGGTTAAAATCCATCTGCAAGTTTTCTTGTAGATGGATTTACTTTATTTAATTATCCTTAGACAAAAGCCATTCCCAGAAGTCATTATTGTCATAAGTTTCTGTCCAGCTATCATGATCGGCATTAGGATAAATAGTCAACTTAGGATTTCCACCTGCTGCTTTTATAGCATCCACCATTTTTTGACTTTCTTCTGGAAGTACTACATCATCTTTTCCACCATGAAAAGCCCAAGTAGGAATATGAACCAATTTTTCTGCATCTGCTGTATTTCCACCTCCGCAGATGGGAGCAATACGTTTAAATTGATTGGGATGTTTTCCTGCCCATAGCCAAGTACCATAACCTCCCATGGAAAGGCCTGTTAAGAATATTTGACTTTTGTCTACTCTATATTTTCGCAATACTTCTTCAAGAGTGTTTTGTAGTAAGTCTGTTTCCCACCATACGTCACTCGGACATAAGGGAGCAAGTACAATAGCATCAAATTTTTTGCCTTGTTTCATCAGCTTTAAAGGTCCGTGCACGCCTAACATGTTGAGATCTTCCCCTCTTTCTCCTGCTCCATGTAAAAATATGAGCAAAGGATGTTTATCTATCCCATCGGAGTTATAATGCGTAGGAGTTTCTATTGTGTATGGATAAGTATTTGAGTTCTGTGCATTACAGACATAGCATGAAATGGACAGTAAACTATAAAGCAAGATTCTATTCATTAGGATGTTATTTTTTGCTTAAAGGTGTTTCAATAATTATTATCTTGAAAGTAAGGTAAAAAGACTATTAGGATTTTTCACATCTGAGTATTATAATAATCTATTAGGAATTGTATTGAATTGATGTCGAAATAACCCTTAAGGGTGATGTGCAGTATTGGTTTGCATTATTATTTTGTAGCTTTAGTAGAATAGAGGAATATTACTATGGCATCAAATTTATTATCAATCAATTATTTGTGTAGTATGACCAAGGCTGTATATATGATTTTTTTGATGTTGCTTATTAACGTCTCATTATCTTCTCAGAATCTAAGTAGTAAAAGGAGTTATGATAAGCGGGAGTTGCAAAATCTTCTTAATAATCCAGAGGCATATACATCAATTGAAAGATGTCAAATTTATGGTTCTCATGTGGTCCAATTCATGATGGATAAGGATAAATATTTAAAAGCAGTTGATACTATGATATCATTTGGAGTACGCCATAATGATAGCTTGTTGATTGCAGATGGATTGCGAAGTCAGGGCTTTATATATGAGATGGACGGTCAGTATCATCGCTCTCTTAGTAATCTACATAAGGCGGATAGATTGCTTGCCGCTTATCCTGAAGAAAAGGCGATCAATCATAAGAATATTGGAATTAAACATCTATTTCTTGGGAATCTTGATTCTGCGGAATATTATATGCTCAAAGCTAAAGAAGGTTTGTATCCTCATGGCGAAAGGACTAGTTTTATGGATCTTTTTGGAAGGTTAGGTGATGTGGATGTGGCACAAAAAAGATATCAATCCGCAATCGTTAACTATCAAAAAGCATTAGATCTTGAGGACATCTCTCCAAGTCCCTTACCCGTTATTGCGATGTATCAAAAACTAGCAAAAGTATATTCCTTGTTGGAAGATTATAGTCATAGTGAAGAGTATTATCAAAAAGCCTTGGATTTGAGCATTAAGAATAGCTACCAGTTCACTTCTCACTTAGATCTCTATAATATCACTAAAGTGAGAATGATGAAAGGCGAGTATCGTTCGAGCATAGATTCTTTGCGAAAAGCAGCCTTGTATTTCGAATCTAAGGATAGTAAGAGAGAATCTTACTTAACCTATTGTGCTCTGGCAGATTGCTACTTAGCCATTGATAATGCCGCAAAATCAAAAAATTATATTGATCTCGCGGAGTCGATTATTGAAAATTATGATAGTGATATTGATGCGGATCAAGTAAAATATTTAAAAGCAAATTACCTGTATAGCCTCAACCAATTTACTCAGGCCAAAACCATTTATTTGAATTTATTAGAAGAAGAAGTTAACCTTGATGAAATTAGACTTCGATCCAATGCTTTAGATAATCTAAATGACATCTATAAAAAAGAAGGCAATTGGAAGGCGGCAGATGCTATCAAAGATCAGATCGTTTTCTTAGAAAAAGAAAAAAGAGCATATGACCAAAAAAATATAGTTTATGATTTGGATAATAAGTATAAAACGAAATTAAAGAACGATCAAATTCAACAATTGAATGCCGAAACGCAAGTGCAAGAATTAACGATCGGAAAGCGTAATAAACAATTGTTTCTTTCAATTATTTCTTTGTTTTTAGCATTGATATCCATCATAGCATTTTGGAAAGCTTATATAACTAAGAAAAAAACAAATGAAGAACTAGAAACTAAGAATAGCGAATTGTCTATCGCATTAGATACGAACAAAATGTTGATCAAAGAGATTCATCACAGGGTCAAGAATAACTTGCAAGTGGTATCTTCATTATTAAATATACAATCGAGATTTGAAAAAGATGATAGCGTTATCAAAGCGATTAATTCTGGTAAATATAGAGTGCAATCTATGTCGCTTTTACATCAAAACCTTTATGTCAACGAAGACCTAACTTCAGTAAAGATTAAAGATTATTTTTCGGATCTTATTACTTCATTGGTGGACGGTTATCCTTTGCACGGAAAAGAAGTAGAGGTCCAATTGCATATCGATGATATAGAATTAGATGTCGATACATTGGTCCCTTTAGGATTGATAGCCAATGAGCTCGTGACTAATTCGTTGAAATATGCTTATGATGAAACTCAAAACAAATATAAATTAGAGTTCAGTATTTTATCTTTTGATGATAAAGTAAGATTGATAAGCAAAGATAATGGTCCTGGACTTCCGTTTAATGAGATTCCCAAACGAACTTCTTGTATGGGGATGCAATTAGTACAATCTTTTGCGCATAAGCTAAATGCAAAAGTGGAAATAGATAACTTTCAAGGTGCAGAAATAAAACTTACCTTCGAGAAGCCAAAACCAAAGAATCAAACCTCCCATGCCGCAAGCTAGTAATAATATATTGGTGGTAGAAGACGATCCTACAATAGCGATTGATATCAGACTTAATCTAGAAGATAGTGGATATGTAGTGGTTGACAGTATTCATAAAGCTGAAGAAGCAGAAAAGGTCATTAATAATAATCACATAGATCTTATCGTGCTCGATATTAATTTAGAGGGTGAGATGACAGGAATAGAATTAGCTGAAATAATTAATAGAGATTATCAGATTCCTTTTATTTTTTTGACTTCGTATTCGGATGAAAATACACTTAAAAAAGCAAGTGTTACTTTTCCTGCTGGATATATAGTTAAGCCATTTAAGGAAAAAGATTTAGTTCCAGCGATAATTATGGCATTGGCTAAGCATGAGGCTAGAGTACAAAATTTGCTGCCTAGTCTTATTAAGATAAATAAAAGCCTTGTTAGTAAAATTACGGTCAAGGAATATCGTATCATGGAGGAGGTATGGTCTGGAAAGTCTAATCTAGAAATTGCTCGTGACAATCATGTATCTAAGAATACACTAAAAACTCATCTGCGAAATATTTATTCAAAAATACATGTGCATAGCAAACCTGAGTTGATCAGTTGGCTGAGAAACGCCTAATTTATTCTAGATATAAATTATTCCTTCACAAATTTTCTATATAAAGATTGTATAGTATCAGAAATAATTAGAATTCAATTTTACGACATCCCACTATACACGCTCACTCCGCCATCTGGATAATTGGCATAAATATGTTGATAAACCACAGCAGTCCGTTCTCCCACATCATTATCATCGTATGAGTTTTGCGGAAGCCATAGCAAATTGTTATATATCGTAGACTTCACTTGAGCTTTCACTTGTTGACTTTCTCTCCAGAGCTTTACTTTTAGTTTTTCTTTTTTGAGGGTATTTAGAGTTTGTTTCGCTATTCGTTTAACTTCTTTGACCTCAGCCGCGGATAGCTTTTTTTCTGATACTAACAGATCGTAGATGGCGAGTACTTCTTGATTGCCAAGATTCTCTTTGATGGCTCTGCGCTCTTCTACCGTTAAGTCTTTTACTAGATCTACTAATCCGTCAAACGCTCCTTGCGTCGATTCTTTGGTCTTACCATCATTATACTCTTTGATGATCTCTTGATATCGCGCATAGAATTCCATACGCAATGGATTCTCCCTGAGCATCTGTTCTAATTTTTGTTCTACTGCCTGCTGAAGATCATAGGTGAGTTTGTTTTTTCTTGGTGCCTTAGAGAACATCTCTTTGAGTTTAGTGAAATCTAATTTCGATAGATCTACAGCTCCATTGCCTTCTTTTACTATATTAGTTTGCACTTCGATACGATCATCTACTACGGATTGCAATTGAGCGATGATCTCTGTAATATCTGCAGACTTTACATTTTCATTAAGTTGATTATAGATCGCATTGATCGCATTATACTTACGTGTATATCGTTTGGCTTGCGGCTCTGGGAATAGTGCTTTGTACTTCTTAAATACTTGTCTGGCCATAATACCAAACTGAGTACGCGATGCTTCATTAAGGCAGATCGCATTGATTGCATCATTGAGCCTTGCAATCTTTTGCATCGGTTTGGCATCCATGAGATCTTTGAGATTAAATTTCAATTCCTCTAAGTACAACATCAACGCTTTGATAGATTCAAATAGCTCTGCTCCCATCGACTCCAACAGTTCTACTGGACGGTCACTTTTTCTACCGCCTTGCCCTTTTCCACCTTCACCGTATATACTGAATGCTTTTTCTAGTTGACGATATACATTTCCATAGTCTACTATCAGTCCATTTTCTTTTTCATCATCATGGATTCTATTCGCTCTAGCTATGGTCTGCATCAGCGTATGGCCTTTGATTGGTTTATCCAGATAGACTGTAGATACACATGGCGCATCGAATCCAGTAATCCACATCGCACATACGATCGCCAAGCGAAACGGATTATCTTCATCTTTAAATTCTTTTTCTAGATCTCGTTCTGCATGTTTTTTTCTATGTGTCTCTATATCGAGCCCTAGTTTTCGGAATTTATCGACTTCATTTTGTTCGCTACTTACTACCACACATACTTCTGTCGCTTTTACTTTTTCGAGTTTTTTTTGTAGCAGTATTTCCTCATGTGGATCTTTTGTGTTTTTTATTTTATCTATTAATTCATCGACATACTGAGGCCAATACTTTTGTATCAGGTCGTACATCTTTACCGCCGCAGGTTTGTCTAGAGCAACGTACATGGCCTTACCTTGATAGCCTCTATCATTGAAGTGCCAGACGAGATCTTTAGCGATTGCATCTAACCTAGGCATGGATGTAAGCACCACATAGTCCTTCTTAAAATTATATGCAAGCTTTTGCCTTTGGTCTTCATCCAGATCAGAATTTTCGATGATCGCAGCCATTTGATCATCTATATCTGGATTGTTGAGTTTGAGTTTTTCTCCCTTATTGATATATCGCAAGGGTAGGGTGGCATCATCTTCTATGGCTCTCTTAAAATCGTAGACTGATACATAATCGCCAAATATATTTTTGGTCAGCTCCTCTTCTTCTTTGATAATAGGTGTGCCTGTAAATCCAAGATACGATGCATTTGGTAATCCGTAGTACCTCATGTTTTGTGCGTACACTCCTGATTGTGTTCTGTGTGCTTCATCAGAGATTACGATTACGTTTTTACGATCGGTGATGAGTGGATATTCTGATTCTATAGCAGGATCTACAGAAAACTTATGTATCAATGAAAAGACATATCTATGATTGTCAGATAGTAGCTCTCGCAGATGCTCTCTACCAGATATTCCTTTTTTCTTACCGGCAACTACCTGCTTACTATTGACTACTCCTACTCCAGAGAATGTATCGTAGATCTGATTTTCTAACTCAGTACGATCTACTACGATCAAGAATGTGTAAGAGCCGCCCATCTTTCTATGAATCTTCTCACAGAGAAATACCATGGAGTAAGATTTTCCACTGCCCTGCGTATGCCAAAATACACCGAGCTTTCCTTCTAACTCATCTATATGTTGGATAGAATCTATTACTTTATTGACACCGATGTATTGATGGTTTTTTGCCATCAACTTATTTACGGCTCCACCAGTATCGTCATAGAGGAGAAAGTTTTCAAATATATCCATCAGCTTCACTGGATCGCAGGTGCCTCTGAGCATGGCATCGAGCTCAACCTCCGGCTCATCATCTTCTTCTATACGCTTCCATTCTAGGAAGTATTTGTATTGTGCATATGCAGTGCCGACTCTAGCTTCTCGACCATTGCTCAGTATCACGAATGCATTATGATCAAACACATGTGGGATCGTATCCTTATAGTCTTTGAGATTGTCTATATAGGCATTGATTAGGCCTATATTATGGTTTTTGAGCTCAATGAATACAAGTGGGATACCATTGACAAAGCAAATTACATCTGGGCGGCGCAGATACATATCTCCCACGATCTCTAGCTGCCTTACTGCCAAAAAGGTATTGTTCTCAGGATTTCTGAAATCAAATAGCTTTACCTTCTGCTGTACCAAATCGCCTTTATCGTCCGTATAGCTTACAGGTACACCTTGCTTCAGTAATTGGTATTTATCCTTGTTGATACGACCAGGATCTTGGCCTGCTATACGCGCACTGAGTGCATCTATAGCTTGCTGTACAGCTATGTCAGGGATGTCGTCATTGTATTTCTGTATTGCATGCTTGATGTCTCTATGTAGCAGTACTTGCGACTTATCCTCTCTACCCAGCTGCCCATTAGGGCCAAAGGTCTCACTGGGCCATGCCGTCACTACTTTCCATCCTAGCTCCTCTAGCACATCTTGCGTTGCTCTTTCTATTAGTCCATCTTCGGAGTACTCGTAACTCATGCATTATTTTTAACTTATCCAATTATATCAGTCAAGATATACAAATCTGCATAATTCAAAACGAAATATGGTCTATTCAAAGCTTTCTATTAAAATCTACTAGGGAAAGGCGTTATTTTGGATATTTCAGACGGTGTAAAGCTAATTATATTTTGAAAATCTGTATATTTGATATAAATTACATTTTTTTATAATATGTATTGTGCTTAAATACAGCTAAACTAGAATCCAAATTGTAATACTAGATGCCCTCATCAGCTCGTAACCCCATATATACATTACACCTAACCGATTGGCACTTTCAGGATGCAGATTATTTAACTAATGATGCAAGAGAAACTGAGAATTCTAAGGAAGAATCAAAGAAAGATGCGTCAAGGCTAAAAAAAAGGATTCAAAAATTAGAGGAGATACCAAATGCGCAAGCAAGATATGTTACTAGCATAAAGGAAATAGGTACGAAATTTTTGATCGAAAAAGGAAGAAAGTTTTTCGACTTGGTGATCATCACTGGTGATATGATGGACAAGAATGGATCTGGTAATGGTCATGATCTAGTGGCAAAAGAAATTAATAATCTTAAAGCAATTGACGAAAGTGGAGTAGCTCTTATCGGTGAAGAATCAAAGATATACATATGTGCAGGTAATCATGATAGCGATTTTTCAATGACAATGAATATACTATCCGAAATGGAGTGTACGCGAGCATTGAAAATGGTTACTGTTCCTAATTCAGTAATAATTGATAAGCATATTGCAAAATTTCAAGAGGGTTTTAGTGCTTTTAAAGCATTTGGTGAGGCAATTGGTGCTACCAATAAAGACAATCCATTCAATGGATGTGATACCATTGCATTTGGCGATACAGAAATAATGTGCAGTTGGTTTAATTCTGGTTGGATGTCCATGTCGGATAAAGATTGGAAAAACCTTCCAGAGCTAGATAAGGAGAAACCTCGTACGCTCTATAGTGATATGAATAACCTTTCTGTAGGGTATCATATCAATCAAGAGATCTTTGAAAAGCTAGGTGATTTTAATAGGAGGAAAGATGAGGAAAAAGAGGCAAAGAGTCCAAAGAAGTTCTTTTCTTATGCGCTTTGTCATCATAATCCAAGACATTTCAATTGGTTTGATAAATATCCGACAGATAAATCTCTTCGAATGAATACAGAAGTCATTAACAGTTGGAAACATGAACTTAAGTGTGACGATGACGGTAATTTTCGCAGAGATGAGTGTCTTTACCAACACTTCAAGCAGTATGACCTAACCGTCAATGGTCATACGCATGGTAGCTTTTTTGATGATAGCTTTATGACCTCATCAGGAGGTCGTACTATGGATTCTGTCGCGAGTACTAACTACCTTTCGATATTAGAGCTAGATACAATAAGAGAACTGACCACACGTTATGAATACCCTGTAGAAAGTGGTAAAGAAGCGCCTAATCCTGTGGTATTTGTCCATAATACTAAGCATTTTGAAAAGAAAATTAAGTCCAGCTACGAATCCCATGATTTATACGAAGATCTTAGTTCCAATGGCCTTTTGAAGACTGAATTTGAGCTGCCTGAGCCATTAAAAAGTGCTGATTATAGCGAACATATCGTTGAAATGTCAGGTTTGGATGAAAAGAATGGCTTAATTTCTGCAAATAGTGTTAATAGTATTAAAAGCAACCCATTAATAATCAACGATTTAGAACATGAATTGTTAGCTATGGCAAAGATCAAATGCTAGAATTCCGTAATATGAAAAATACCCATCATTTACAGGTCTTAACTATTATCTTTACCAGCTCGTTTAGAATAAAGCAATATGACACAAGATAGCAACATAAAACTCTTTAAATTATACCTTACTACTTTCGGTTTTAGTGGTGATGTATTGTCTTCTGAATTCTTGTCTTTGTCTAAGAGTCCAGAAGCAGCTGAGTTTGAAATCAATAGAAAATCGTTGAATATGTTTAGGGTTTGGTTGCATGCGCCATCTAGTAGTGATATTGTGCAAAACATACTCAATAACTATTCGTCAGAAATAGAAGCCATTAGAGAAGATAGAAAAGCGAGCTGGGATGATTATAGAGATTCACTCAAGCCTAAGCTTCTTACACTTGAAAATGTATCAAACTTCGTCGGAATGTTTGACGAGGGTTAGTATGTAATTTAGTTTGAGATTATAAGCATTATCACGCATTGCTTTTATTATTTCTAACCGTTGTGAAAGTACTTTCATTCTTAATTTTGCATCTCTTATAAAGAGTCCTCCTTGTGGATCAAACAGGGCTGACGTTAGATTCTTATTACTAGTCATACCTCTTCCTGTCATTGGATGTCTAAGATATGTAGCAATAGCATTAGTGCTCACATCTGTAGTAATCATATCCTTGAATTGTCTTAACTTGGATTTATTCTCTTTCAGAAAGTTAGATACGAACTTATATTCACTATCATTATTAGACGCGTTGAATCCGCGTAGAATTTTCTTAGCATCTCCAATTAACTCCGTTAGCATATACTCCATTATATTTTCATCCCAATCTAATAAATAGTTATATAGTTCCACACACTCGTTATGAATGCATGATCCTTCATGGTCAAATAAGTGATAGATGATTTCTGGATTTTGTACTAATCGTTTAAAATCTTCTATTTTTATCGGAATGTCAGAATCAGTAAGATTGCAAATAGCGAAAAAATATGAAAAATAATGTTGTCTTAGTGAAGAGACACTTAATGAGCCATCTGTATTGTACAGGTTAGAAGTTTGGCTGTATATATTCCATAACCAAAATGTGAAGGTGTCAATATCATAAGAGGGCCTTTGCAATGTTGCTGTCCCAGTTTTTTCTGTAATATTTTCCCATTGTAGCTTGATAAAGAAGACGTAATATAAAATGTAGTTAAGCTTTGTTTTGATCCGATCTACTGGAAAGTATTTGTAAAGGAGTGTCTTGTATTTAAGATCAGGCTCATTGTGTATTTGATAAGATAATTCTGATTGTACTTTCTTAATCTTATCTAACATACCTTTCAATGAATACTCTCCATCACTCTGCGTCAAAAATGCCTTGTCAAGTAAATAGTTGATAGCTTCTTTTGGTAATGCAAAAAGAAAAAATTCTGGCTGGAATAGTTGGAAGTAGTTGAGATGTAAGACGTTTATCGTCGACTTGATCCCTGCAGTATAGTCTCCATAAGATACTATCGGAAGTTGTATAAGAGAATGCTCTTGCTTGTTTAAAGTAAGTCCCTGTGACACTCCCTTGAAGACTCCATCATAGGCTTGAAGTATCTGATGAACACCACCATTAAACTGGCCTTTGGTGTCCAAATTGTACCCATTTCTCTTACTATCCAAGAAGCGATTAGAGTAAGCCACTTCAAAAATGGAAGTTAATTTCAGGAGTAGATCGGACACATATCTTACCTTTCTAGTATCGGTAGGATTTGTATTTTGTGTGGTATCTTCTATGCCAGCTAGATTAGTGACAGTGGTATATATATTATCTAGTAATGCTCTTAGATCTACATAGTAGCAATATAGATTAATGTCGCATATGATGTCATTAAAATTAGTGAATAAAGTAAGCACCGGATTAGAAACATCTTTGGATATATGCAACGATTTTAATGATCGTTCGAGCTGTTTTATCTTTTTACCACCAAACTTAAGATCTTTGAAAAGTTGACTATGAAAGCTTGTGTTAGACTCATTCTTTATAGGGGCCTCTAGATTTTCATTTTCTTTAGGGCCTTTGGGTTTAATGTCTAGCTCCATACTCACATTAGAATGTATCTTTCTGATATGACTTCTAAATTCTTGATGAATTTCTGGGTGCTGATGCATTACTTTCCAAAATTGTATGTAGTCGGATACTGTTTTGTTTTTAAATACAATTCCTAAATCGCGCTTACCATTAACGAATCGAAATTTTCGGTCTATACAGTTATCAAATTGCTTCTTGTGCAATAGGTCTATCACATTATCGATGTGACCAGTTTTTACATGTATCTTGGTGCTGATCCTAATTTTATCATCTACTTCAGAGGAGATATAATTTTTTAACAATTCTTCATCGTCTAGTATCTTAGGATTGATGCCATATATGGTTTCCGTATCAGTGAATACGTGATGCTTTAGATTGTTTTGATCTAGATCTTGGTTTTTGATACTTATTTTATGAAATAGCGTATCGTTTAGTTCTAAATTGTAGTTTTTAAAAGTTTTTGCTCTTACGTCTTTTATGCTGTTTTGAATTTTTAGCAGACTATCAGAGAAGTATATACATGATATCTCGTGCCAAGAAAAGGATTCAGTCACTATGCATTGTACTCCCGCAATGTCTTTATTTTTTAGATTTGCTTTGATTTCTTGTAGCATATCTACACCCCCTCCTATGAGAAGTGAAGAATTTATTTTTAGTTTGACTACAGCGGTATAGTTATAATCCAAAAAATCTATATCCTGTAGCTCTTTATTGTAGTCCAGATGAAAACCATTGATCACTTGATATTGAAAATTGGAATTTTCTAAAGACTCACCTTTCAAATATCTATTATAAGGTCTAAATGAAAAATTTCCGAAATGAAAATCGTCTACATAGCTGTACGTGATCAGTGAAAACGAACCAACAGCATAATAGTTAATCGGCTGATATAGAAATGAAGCTAACTTAGTACTCGATTCATTGAATTTATCTTCGAGGTTACTTTTAAACTGAGTGAATGTTTCATCAATGACATCCATTAATGGGTTAGTGTTTTTGATGTCACTATTGGAGTAGGTAGGCACTGTAGTGAGTCCTATGAATAATCCTGCATCTTCTCTACGGGTATACGATTTTGGCTGTGACTCTTCAGTTGTACATTCACTCATAGGTATGTTTTGTTAGATTGGGAGGGTGAAAATAAACATATGTGAGATATTCTCCATGTATAACATATGTTTTGTTTAAGCAGACATACTATTTTATTATTTTACGGTATCGGACTTTTCCAAAACAACTGTCAATTATACAATTGCTGATTACTTGACGTCATTAAGGGAATGGAGCCTTCATTTTAGGGACTCTACAGGATGAAATCACTAAGGTGCTATGAATCACCCACCATACCCCACATCACCCTCAGCCGCCATACTTCCCATCAGATCACCATCCATCTTATAACCCACAGCAGGGATCTTCACCTCATCTACATCGATCAGCCCACTCATCAGTCTCGGAAGTAAAATATCTCTAGCTTCTTTGAGGTATTGGTTTTGGAGCGTAAGTTTATGAATAGTATCAAGTGATTTGTCGAAATGATTACCAAATAAATTTAATAATTCTAAGGTGGGAATTGTTATATCGTAATTTTCAAAATCAACAACCTTTACCGCTGGATAAGCAGCCCCTGTTGCATTGTTTACTAAATAGCTGATAAAGTCAACTGATGAAAGTGCATTGTGAATGAAACTGCTATGATAGAATTTTGGTGTGATAACGCAGAAGCCAGTTGAGGCTATTAGATTTGATTCTGGATTCCAAATCATGGCATAAGATTTTCTATTTGGCCTAACACATGACCAGATTAAATCTCCATGTGAAAGTTTTCTTTTCGCTCTTCCTGGCGCTTTTGCAAATGGAATTGGATTATTTTTTTCTATGGAATTTGTACTAACTGAACTAATGTCTACATATATTATATCTCCAGAATAACCTTTATTAATTTTCTTCATGTTAAACTCACACACCTCTCCCAACTTCTTCCGCTCCCATCCCACAGGTAATCCACTCTTCTCATCCCACTCTGCAGTTTCATGCCCAGGAAATCGCATCCGTACAAACCACTCCTCATACGTAATCTGTGCCATCTCTTCTAGTAATTTTATCCGCTTGAGATTATTCTCTATCAAATCATCATAAGCAGAAAGAATGGCGGCTATTTTCTTTTGGGTTGGGAGGGGTGGAAGGTTGATTACTAAATTTTCAAGAGTATTTTTCGTAAGAGCATTTCTTGTGGCTCCTGAACCCGTTGCAATACCTAGAAGGGTGGCTTGCATAAAAGGAGAGTTCAACGAATACATTAGATATCTAGAATCTAATTTTGTACTTTCACTTCTGATAATTGTTACATGTTGATTAACTCTTGCTGGAAGTAATTCACTTGGTGGTATGCAACATCTTGCAACAGAATCGCCTGTAATATTAATTAGAACGTCACCGTGCACTACTTTTGCGTTTGACATTTTTTTTGCAATGACATCATCAATGAATACTAGACCATTATTGGTAAATGAAATGTTGTAAATATTCTGACTTCTAAAAAGCGGTATTCCTTTTTCAATATATACTTTAGATCCTCCCCTTGGCGTTACTCCACTTCCAATTTTTAAGCAGTATTTGCCCAACTTCACCTTCTTCCATCCCTTCTTCATAACTCCACTCCCATTATCTGTACCATTAATCCATTCGCTTCTTTATTCAATTCTCTGAGCTCAGTTTTTATTTCTGTGATTCTAGATTTATAATCAAAGTCTTCATCGATGTCAATCTTTACACCTACATATCTTCCTGGCGTCAGGCTGTAATCTTGCTCTCTGATCTCGTCTAGTGATGCGATCTTGCATAGGCCTTCTATATCGAATCCGTTGTCTCCGACATCGTCTTTAGTATATGTTCCTAGTTGGTCCAGATTTTTCTTCGTAAGCTTCTTACCGGATCGATAAGTTTCTATCAGCCCAGTGAGTCCTGAGAGTTGCTCTGGGCTAAAGTCATTGAGTGTAGTATTTACTTTACGATATACATTACGCGCATCGATCATGAGTACCTTATCGAGATTCTTTTTGTGTTTCCCTTTATTGAAAAACCAAACATGACAAGGCAATGATCTCGTATAGAAAAAATTATTACTGATGGCTACGATACAGTCTACATGACTGGTCTCTATCAGTTGCTGACGGATCAGCTTTTCGCTATGACCAGCATCGGTAGCCGAGCTCGCCATAACGAATCCTGCACGGCCACTCTCATTAAGATATGAGTAGAAGTACTGCATCCACATATAGTTACCATTAGGGATCGTACCCTTACCAGTGAGCGGTACACCGAAGGGTAGTCTCTTATCTTCTTTGATGTAGTCATTATGATCTATACCATCTACATTAAATGGAGGATTGGCCATCAAAAAATCTACTTTACCGATTAGATTATGCGGATCAGAGTAGAAGCTATTATTATTAGCGATCTTACCTTCGATACCATGTATGGCGAGGTTCATTTTAGCCAGTCGCGTCGTGTTACTTTTGTACTCAGTACCATAGCAAGTGATGGCTTCGTTCACCGCTTTATTAGCTGTGTTTTTGATGAAGTGTGCAGACTGTACGAACATACCACCTGACCCACATGCAGGATCATGTACGATACCATGATCTGGCTGTATAAAGTTGACGATCAGGTCTACTAGCGATGGAGGCGTAAAGAATTCTCCACCTTCCTGTGCACCTGCACCTTGCATAGAGAATTTCATTAGGAAAAACTCATAGATACGACCAAATACATCGCCCTTGGCCTGTCGTACCGCATCACTATTAAATATGCGGATGAGGTCACGCAGCAGCGCTTCTTCGAATACCTGATAGTTTTTAGGTAGGATGCCTTCTAGATCTTTGTACTCGGCTTCTATCTTTTTCATCGCATCATTGATCGCTTGAGCGATATCTTGATCTTCTGGCATAGCCGCTAGGTAATCATACTTCGCCACTTTGGGCAGTTTGATGGCTCCAGCACCGAGGTAATCTTCTTTGGTGGCAGTCCGCTTCTTACCTGTACGTGGATTGATAGGTAGTATGGCTTCTATCTCGATCTTAGCATCTTCATACCTATTCTGGGCAAATCTCAGTAGCACCAATCCCAGCAGTGGATCTTTATACTCGGCAGCAGTGAGCTTAGAGTTAGATCTGAGTTTGTCGGCCGCTTCCCAAAGCTCTTTTTCGAGGTCTCTGATGTCTGATTGGTTCATGCTATATCTCATTAATAATCACATCGAAGATAATGAAATGAAGGGAAAGCATAATGTCATTAGTGGAAGTTGAATGCTGAGCTGCCGATTGTATGTAATATACTACCGTTGGTAAAATATGCCCCATATTATTGGGGTGTTTTGTGTAATCGAAGTATATTGCCTTTAACCTATAAAATATTGTATGTTTTTGTAGAAGTATATTGAATTTATATTTCGAAGATTCACCAATATGCTAATCTAAGAATTACCTAAAATGTCATACCTATCTATGCGCATATGCGTACCTATATTTCTATTATTATTGGTTTATCAGTTACAAGGTCAGTCGACTTATCTAGACAATCATTCATATTCATTTTCTACGGATCAAGATGCTTTTGCCAAGGCGTATAATCAAGATCGAAATTATACGATGGGATTTGGCTTGAGTGCATCCATAGGAGAAAAGACGGACAAATGGTGGCTCATCGCTCCAGCTATTAGAAATGGTATAGATCACCTATTAGGTATCAATACTATGAGATCACTAAAAACTAATACTAATGTCAGTCGATATTCTTTATTAGGTAATGGATTTACGCCGTTTGATATTGGAGTGCCTGGATTTCAGGAAGGAGATAGACCTTATGCATCGTTACTTGTTTTGGGTTCGGACAGGGTAAGTGTATTTAATGACGACTTAGAGGAGCCGCAAGAAGATGAAGACGATGAGGCATTTTACGAATTTCTAACCGCTAAACCATTTGCAATATCTACTGGCCTATACGTAGGTTTTTTGGGTTTAGGAGTAGGAGGTGAGGTGCAGTCTCTCATCCATCGGAAGCAGTGGTTTGGTACTACGCGACCAGTGCCTTTAGGATGGGATACTCAGATATCGGATGGAGGCGAACTTACTGCGATGTATCAGATAAGTTTTATAGCTCCATTAGTCACGGTAGCTAATCCGATTAATCCTGATTTCAAATGGATGGAAACCACTCTAGATGTAGGAGCACAAGTTGGTTACTACACTAATCTTAATGCTGGGATAAATATTAAGTTAGGAAATTTTGATGCACCTTTTTATACTAATCAAGGACTTTTAAACGCTATCGCACAAGCACCAGATACTCAAAGACCACCACTTAATTGGTACTTTTTTTCATCAATGAGGAGTAGGTTAGTTTATTATAATGCGCTCATGCAGGGACAGTTTAAAGAGAATGTCTACGAGTTGTCTAAGTCTGATATAGAGCCACTAGTTTTTGAAGCAGAGATGGGGGTCGCAGTTACGTTTTTTGATAAAGCTGAAATAGTATTTAAGCCACTTGTATATAGATCACAAGAATTTGCCACAGCAGGTAGGAATCATATCTGGGCTAATATAGGTGCAACTCTTATACTCAATTAATCATGGCAATACATACTATACATTATAATGATTCTCTTTCTGTAAAAGATATCTCTTCTGCAATCTTAAGTGAGCGTCAAATTAAAGGAGAAAACACTGTACAAATTAGAGTAGTCTTTAATACATCTGTAAATAATGAGATTCGAAAATTTAATGATGACAATTTTTCTGTTCATATGCGAAAAGTCGATGGGCAAGAAGTTTATCTTATATATTTTAATAAAGATGCTGCTAATAGTTTAGAGTCTATTATTAGTAGATATTCGAAGCAAAATTTTGTTCGAATAGTTGAACCTAATTTAGCATATAAAGTAGAAACGGGAAGAGATCAAATCAATAATGTAGATCCACCTTCGGTGAATAGTATATTAGTAGATACATCACGTAGTGTATCTTATTTTAATGATAAGGATTATAAGCTTCAGTGGTATTTCAAAAATAGGGGGCAGTTTGGTGGTGCTCCTGATGAAGATGTACGATTAGAAGAAGCCATAAAATATATAGATAGTAAAAATTTAATATCTAACACTCAAGTCAAATTAGCCATACTAGATGATGGATTAGATCCTAAGCACGAAGACTTAAATAGGCGAAATGTCATAGAGGGTTTTGATGTGATAGATGGCGATTATAAGCCTATACCTAGTAGAAAGATGACGCATGGCACTAATGTGGCAGGTATTATATACGCTACTGTAAATAATGGCTTAGGAGTAGTAGGGATCAATCCTCGACTCAAAGTAATCATAGTACGAATGATAAGTAAAAAGGCTGTTACTTCTACACCAAGTTGGGCAGCGAAATCGATACGAATAGCTGTAGATAACGGTGCAAATATTATCAATATGAGTTGGGGTTTGCCTAATAGGTCAGCCGAGATATTGGAAGCTATAAAGTATGCCGAAGACAATAATGTACTATTAGTGGCAGCAGCAGGAAATTTTTATGATAATAGAAATAAAGGATTGCTTTTTCCTGGTTCAGAGCGTAATGTGCTTACGGTAGGTGCTTGTGATCATAAAGGAAGACGTATTACATTGGAAAACTGTGAAGCGAAGAAAAAATTTGGAAGTAGGGAGGGGGATAATTTAGATCTTTTGGCGCCAGGATTTAATATTTATACTACGAAATTAGATTCTAGAATCAGTAGAATGAGTTATGTTAATTTTCATGGGACATCAGCGGCAGCACCTATAGTCAGTGCAGTGGCTAGCTTGATGCTTGCTGTAAATCCTAATATTGCGGCATTACAGATTAAACAAATTATTTGCAATACATGCGATAGTATTTCTAGATTAAATAGTGGTCAAGGAAAATCAAAATTGGGTAATGGGAGGTTAAATGCTTTAGAAGCCATCAAAGCAGTAGAGGCTTTATTGTAAAAAGTTGAACATAGAAACGAATATAGAATGAAGGAGGATAAATCATCTAAAAAGAATAGAGTTGCTGCAATCGTAATCCATGGTATCGGTGAGCAAAAACCAATGGAAACTATGTCTGATTTTGTAAAGTCTATTTTGGCTTACGAAGAGTATAAAGGCTATATTCTACCTGAGCAAAATTACTATTCAGCTCCAGAAGAGATAGAGGGTAGTTTTGAAACGCAGAGATGGATAGTGATGCCCACCAAGTACAGGGGTAAGCGAAATCCCAATCTGAGTTCTGATCATTCAGGAAATTATATTGCATCGGATGAAAAGGATCAAGTACGCCCTATGATGGATTTTTATGAACTATACTGGGCGCCATTGATGAACGATAACAAATTCTCACATGTAATACCGTGGCTAATTAATCTTATTAGATCAAAAAATAAACCTTCAAGTATTAAGACCTTGCTGAAAGGTGTTTACTGGTTAGTATTAATTCTTTTTGCAGCTGCTGTGTTATCATCTATTGGTATCCATTATATAGTGACTAGGCTTCCAGGGCTTCAATTATTAGATAGATTCTTTTCAGATGCAATTGTAACTATAAGTATTTTATTGATTGGTAATTTACTCATCAAACTGATTCGTTGGTTATTAATTCCAGGTGTTTTAGCAATCTTTAGTCTGGCAATTTATGGAATAGTAGTACTTATTAATGCTTATTTTAATATCGAGGAGAGTATTTTTAAATATGTCTATTCTGGCTTGCTCTTCTCTTTAATTATAAATAGTGTATTCTATAAATTTTCTGGCTCCTTATTGAAAAATTGGCTGGCGGATGCGGCTAGATATTTCAGTCCTACTCCAGATAATATAGCTCAAAGAAATGCAATACGTAATAAGGGTGTGGAGTTATTGGAAACACTAACCAAAAGAAATAAGTATGATAGAATAATAGTAGTTGGGCATAGTCTTGGTTCTGCAGTAGGTTATGATATACTTCGTCTTTATTGGGCTAAGCATTGTAATTATTATCAAGTGAGAGATAATGTAACTAGAATACTTGGAGAAATGGATGATATTAATAAATTCGATTCTTCTAAGGTATGTGATTATCAGTTAAATCAAAGTAAAGGATTCTATGCGCTGAAAGAAAATGATATCGAGAAACTTCAAGTGAATTCACCATTACTGCCTTGGTTAGTTTCAGATTTTATCACTTTAGGAAGCCCTTTGTCAAAATTCACTTTGTTATTAGCTGATGGTGATATAAAAAAAATGTGGGCGACTAAAAATGAGAGGACTACTGTAATTAATCCTCCTCAAATAGATAGTAAGTCCAACAGTTATTATTATAAGCACCCAACAGGACCACGTTTACATCATGGAGCTTTATTCGCATTTACCAGATGGACTAATATTTATCATGAGAATGATCATATAGGTGGTAAAATAGATAGTCAATTAGGAAGTGGTAATTTGAATATTAAAATTGCTACGCAAAAGATAAATTCAAATTTTGATAAGAAACTATCTTTTCTAAATAAGATATACAAATGTATTACAGCTAATAGTATAGCTATGCATACGCAGTATTGGTCGTCAAATATTATGAGAGATGATATGAATGGAATGGATATGGCAAATCCAATATTAGAGGATTCTTTTAAGGCAGATTTGGCGTTTGGTTCTATTGACGAAATATATCGAGCAATGCATTTTAATCTACCTGAAGAGTTAGATGACATTGATGATTGTCAAAATGGCAAATAATCATTAACTCCATCATCATCTGGTTTATCAGATGTAAGTCAGAAAGGTATTGTTTTTTCAGGGTAATCGATTTTTTTATCTACACCTTCCTCCCCACCACTTCTATCATTAATGGCGTCTGGATGGTAGCACCTGGCACATCTTCTAAGCCTCGTAATTCTTCTAAGGCATCATCTAATTGCTGTGGAGTAAGCCTTCCCATTCCCACGAGTTTTGGTAAATAGATATTGAGAAATGATTTGGGCCAATTCCATTCATGTTCGTGTGCTCTGGCCTGCTTAGTCATATGACGGGTGGATATTACCTCTAATCCTAGTTTATGGAAAAGACCAGGGATCTTTCTACCAATGTCAAGATCACCGCCAAGATCACCCATGCTTTCTCTTGCTTGTCTCGTGGCGTGGTAAAGATTTTCCCTGTAAGGCTCAGTTTGTAAAAGCGTCCAGTCATAATACTCCTGAACCGCAAAAGTGGCACCTGGCTTCATGGCCCTAATTACTTTTTTGAGTACCGTTTCGACATCATCTAGCCATGCTAACGCCCACCTTGTATATACACCATCTATGCTATTCTCTTTTAGATTCATATCCAAAAAATTAGCGCAAATAGCTTCTATTTCTAAGCCATGCAAATCCGAAACGCGTTGGAGAAAATCAATATAAGTAGAAGATAAATCTATTCCGATTACATGTCCGCTTTTGCCCGCAATGTAAGAAAGTTCTTGAGTGCAAAATCCTGGGCCACAACCCAGATCGAGTAAGGTCATTCCAGCTGTAAATCCAGCATTTTTCCAAGCTATATTGGCTTCAGTGGACCAGGCTTGATGTTGTACGCCAAGACGATGTAATTCTAATGCTTCAGTGCCTAATACGTATTCTTTGTTTTCTTTGGACATAACGAATTTTGTACCGCTGAATATAATCTAATTTGGAGAATTGATTCCAAACCAAGTATCACTTTGTTGGTGCGGAGCTGCGCATTTTTTATAACATCAATTATATCCACTTCAACAATATTTGTTATCTTAAACTTGAGATCGCTTTGGTATCTACCATTTTCACCAAAATAAAACCAACTAATAATGAAAAAATTAATCATTGGAGCCCTAGTCGGAGGCCTTATCTTATTCGTATGGCAATTCATATCTTGGAATTATCTTCATTAATTCGCAAATGCAGTATACGGAGAATCAAGATGAAATATTGGAATGGTTAGACGGTAAATTAGAGGAAGGGCAATATATGTTACCAAGAGTGCCGGAGGGAACCTCTATGGAAGAGGCTCAAAAATATACGGAGCCTTATATGGGGAAAAGATGGATGCAAATATCATATCATGATAGCCTTCAAATGAATATGGGTATGAACATGTTTAGAGGATTTGTAATTGATTTTGTATCGGTGTTTTTACTCTGTTGGTTGTTTGGAAGATTTAAAGAAATAGATGTAAAGTCGGCGATGATGAGTGCTGTGGCAGTGGGATTAATTGGATATTTTACCATAAGTTATCTCAATAGTATTTGGTTTGAGACCGACAGCATTCCAGATCTCATTGATGCAATTGTGCCTTGGGCATTGACTGGTGCATGGCTAGGGTGGTGGTTGAATAGGTAGGTTAGCCTATTGAGGTATAAGGTGCTAGGCGCTTAAGGTATTAGCCAAATTAGCTTAACATCTTATCTCCTGAACATTCAACATCTCAATTCTAAGCATCTTCTTAATTTTAGAACTTTCTTCCTGCAATCCTGTTGCATCTTAGTACAATACAGCTTATATTTGCATCATCGTTGCATAACCTAATGAAGAGACTCAAATACATATTCAATAACCATGGTGATCTTTTAGGATTCGCAGGTTCGACCCTGTGTGCCCTGCACTGTTCTGCATTGCCCTTATTATTAGCTATGGGAATGCTTAGTGGCTTTGAATGGATGGAAAGCCATTGGGTTGAATATGTGTTCTTCATTTCAGCAGTTTTATTAGCAGGCTACACTATAGTACGGTCATTCCTAAAGCATCGCAAACCACTTGCTTTGATAGTAGTTTCTGCGGGTTTTATAAGTTTCCTTGCTGGTATCGTTCAGCATAATCATGCAGAAATTGGGTTTACTACGCTAGGAGGAGTCCTTATCGCGATTGCGCATATCATCAATTGGAGAGTGACTAGTAAGCAGAGTACTATGAGCAATGCTTGTTCTGTAGTAGCCTAACAGGTTTCATTCTTACATCTCATTATTTACTACACATTACATATAATAATATTTATTTATTAGGTGTTTGATTATCAGTGCGTTAACGTTAATTCTTGAGTTTCCCTCTTTCAAAATTCGAATAAAAAATTACCTTTGAGAGGATAGTTAGCTTGTCCAAATAACCAATAGGATCTTCAAATTAAAACCAAATTATATGGTATTCTTAGATTTTGAAAAGCCACTAGAAAAGCTCTATGAGCAACTAGAGAAAATAAAGCAAGTAGAAGAGGAAGGTACGGTAGATATGGCCGAAACCATCAAAGAGCTCGAAAAGCAGATTACCAAGGAGAAGAAAGAGATTTATGCCAATCTTTCTGGTTGGCAAAGAGTACAACTAAGTAGACATCCAGAACGTCCATATACATTGTACTATATAGAGCAGATTTGTAAGAAATTTATCGAATTACATGGTGATAGATATTATGCTGACGATAAAGCCATAGTAGGTGGAATTGGGCAAATAGCTGGTCAGACTTGTATTATCATGGGTCACCAAAAGGGTGTCAATACCAAAATGAGACAATACAGGAATTTTGGTATGGCTAATCCTGAAGGATATAGAAAAGCGCTGAGATTGATGAAAATGGCTGAAAGATTCGGCTATCCTGTGATTTGCTTAATCGACACGCCAGGTGCTTACCCTGGAATAGAAGCAGAAGAACGAGGTCAGGCGGAAGCCATCGCTAAGAATCTTTTTGAAATGGCTGGATTAAAAGTGCCAATTCTTTGTTATGTAATTGGAGAAGGAGCATCAGGTGGAGCACTTGGTATCGGCCTAGGAGATCGAGTATTTATGTTAGAAAACACATGGTACTCAGTAATTTCTCCTGAAAGTTGTTCATCTATATTATGGAGAAGTTGGGATCATAAAGAAGAAGCTGCAGAAGCACTTAAATTGACTCCAGAACATATGTTGGAATTCGGTATGATAGAAGATATCATTAAGGAACCCCTAGGAGGTGCGAATACAGATCCTGAAAAAATGGCCAAAACTTTAAAGACACATATAAAGTCTCAACTTACAGAATTAATGCAAATTTCGGCAGACGATCTAGTAGAAGGTAGACTCAAGCGATATGGTAAATTAGGGGAGTATAATTTTGCTGAAAAAGTTAAGAAGTAGTAAGCAGAAACTAAAAGATGATACAAGGCCTTAAAGCGCACCTTTTTAAAAAGAAACTGGAAGAAATTTCTATTTCTAATCATAAGGTATCTACGCAAAACGCATTTAAAAATGTCCTTTTATTTTTTGATGGAACAGATGGCTCCGAGCGAAAAGTAATTCAAAAGTACGCTACTGAATTAGAACGTTCTGGTAAAGTAGTAAAGCTTTTTGCTTTTATCAATACCAAAGAGCTGGATAGTGAAATCGGGATTAATCATTATGTAAGGAAAAATATCAATTGGTATCAAGTGCCAACATCTGAAGATCTTCAAGTCATTCAATCCAAAAATTATGATGTGATGATTTCCCTTTTAAGTAATATTCAACCTCATCATAAGTTTGTTATAAAATCGATAAAAGCTGCAATGAAAATTGGTCCAAATTTGGATAATACCGAAGATTTAATTTTTGATATGAGTGTGGATCATTTTAGCAGTTTAGGCATTCCTGAGTTAATAAAAAATATAAAATCAAGCATTCAACTTTTATCAAATGGCAAATAAATTTACTGGAACTGGAGTAGCTATTATAACGCCATTTTCCGATAATCAAATTGATTATAATGCGCTTAATGATATTGTAGATCATACGATCGACGGAGGAGTAAATTATATTGTAGCATTAGGCTCTACCGGAGAGGCGGCTACGATTTCATCTGTAGAATCGCGAGCAGTATTAGATGCGATTATTAGACATACTGACAATAGGGTTCCTGTGGTGGCTGGTAATTTTGGAGGTAATAATACCTATGCCATAGTTGATCAAATTGAGTCCTATAATTTTGATGGTATAGACGCTATATTAAGTGCTAGTCCGGCTTATAATAAACCTTCACAACAAGGAATATATGAGCATTTTAAAGCGATCGCCGATGCTTGTCCGGTTCCTGTTATTTTGTATAATGTACCTAGTAGGACCTCTAGTAATATGGAGGCAGAAACAAGCATTAGACTTTCTCATCATTCAAATATAATTGGAATCAAAGAAGCATCCGGAAATTTAGCTCAGGCCAAAGATATTATGAGGGCGGCTGCCAACGATTTCTTTGTTACTTCTGGTGATGATATCCTGGCTCCTGCTATGATACAAGCTGGAGGTGTAGGAGTAATAAGTGTGTTGGCCAATGCATTTCCTGCGGATTTTTCTACGATGATTGCTCACTTTATTAATGGCAAAGCTAGCGATGGTAAAATCCTAGAAGATAAACTCTATGATTTTCATCATTGTATGTACGCAGAAGGTAATCCATCCGGTCTAAAAACAGCAATGGAAATTCTTGGACTATGTAGCGCAGATGTAAGATTGCCTCTCACTAAGGTGTCATCAGTACTATATAGAAAATTGATAGAGCTCATCAAAGCATTACCTAAGTAAAATAATTAAGCGCATTCGGTCAAGTACCTTTCAGAATTTTATGTGCTTTGATCTGTTGGTGTTCTTGTGGATATAAAAAGATAAGATGCTTTTTAGGGAAGGGTAGATATTATAAATTTCTTCTAAATCTCCCAATAAAATTTCATTTCCAACTTTTAATTTGACTTTCTTAAGAACTCAAATCATCCTTGCTACCCAAAACTAAATCAACACTTTTAGTTTTGTCTTCTCTTATAAATTGAACGCTCACTGTATCTCCAGGACTATACTTTTCTAAAGCCAAAAATAGATCTGCATTAGTGGCTATTTTTTCATCATTAATTTGGGTAATAAGATCACCTAAAACAATATTTCCACGACGGTCTTTTTCAGTCGCTCTTAATCCATATTTATCGGCAGGACTAGATGGAACTACATCTAATATTAACGCACCGTCCATTTTTAATCTTTTGGTATGTTGCTCGGCCACTAAATTGATTCCGAGTATAGGACGCCTTACTTCACCATATTGAATGATGTCAGGTACGACCCAATTGACCTCATCTACAGAAATCGAAAAGCCAATACCCGCAGAAGCGCCAGATGGACTATAGATCATCGTATTTACGCCTATGAGTCTTCCATTACTGTCTATTAATGGTCCACCACTATTGCCAGGGTTAATGGCAGCATCTGTCTGAATTACACCCCTAATTGGTCTTCCACCAATAGACTCTATTTCTCTTCCCAGCGCTGATATAACACCGGTAGTTAATGTTTGATCGAGTCCAAATGGATTGCCAATGGCAAATACAGATTGACCGACTCTAAGATCATATGAGCTACCTACTGGAATAGGTTTTAATTTTTCTGCAGGTGCTTTTATTCTTAGGATGGCAAGATCTTTATTGGCTTCTATTCCCACCAATTCAGCGTCCCAAGTGGTTTGATCTGCTAAGGTTACTTGCGCTCTATCTGCTTTCTCGATTACGTGATAATTGGTCACTATATGACCTTCCTTGTCCCAGATAAATCCTGAGCCATTGCCAGCAGGAATTTCAGTAACATTTCGACTCCAGTAGTCTTGCCTTACAGTAGAAGTGGTTATAAAAACTACTGAAGGTGCAGACTCTTCAAATAATTTAATTGTGGCCTCTTCTTCGGAGATAATATGCTTGATAGGAGTGATCTCTCGACGATTACTATTAGGGTCGACAGTAACTTTGTTTTTCCTTTCATTTACTGGAAATGAAGTGTTAGAAGCCACCGCTTCATCTTCTTTATCGTCTGTTAATAAAGTGCGTCCAAAAAATGCACCTATTCCTAAACAAAGTAGGAGGGGTAATATATATTTCATTTGATGATTGCTTGATATAAATATCTAACGAATATATAAGGGATACTGTTTATTGATCATTAAAAATCGACAAACCAACCAAATATGGCGAGGAGTGAAAGGTCTAAATTGAAAAACCACTTTTAAAACTAAAATTCGAAAGTATAACTCGTACGATATGCACTACCAAAAGGCTTAGTTTCCCAGCGACCTGATTCATTAAGTAGTCGCACTGCTTCTTTAAAACAGTCATCACAGTCTTTACTTTCATCTACGAAATTGGATAAATTGCCACTCATATCAACATCAAAACTTACCTTCATTTTTTTGGTTTTCGCAGCACCGAAAACCTCTAAAGGAAATTTCATATTGTCTTTCACAAAGATTTCAAATTCTTCAATACCCATAGCCGGATAAGCCTTATACTTATCAACCACTTGTAGTCTAGTAACTTTTACTTCTGATAAGTTTTCCAATTGGCGCAAAACCACTTGATAGAAATTCTGATCGCCTATTATTATTTTCTGATCTTCATATCCTGTATAGCTAATTACTATTTGGTGCCCTCTTTCATATTTTGGCAATTTGAAGTTACCTTCGATATCAGAAATGTCTCCGATTTCAGTATTTTCTATGTATACATTTACTCCGATCAATTCTGTACCATCTGTGTTAAGCACTTTTCCAAGTATATATTGACTTTCATCTTCCACCGAATCATAAGTAATAGCATCTTCAGCGGGTTTAGCCATTTTTTTCTTCGATCTTGACTCATTTTCGAGAGTCGGAGCGGCCTTAGATTCAACCGCAATAGGAGCTTCTAATATTACATCATTCGTAGCCTTCACTTCCTGCTCTATTTCATCTTTATTGGAAGCAGCAGTAGATTCTAATTTTTCTTCAGCAATGTCAAAATTTAAATCTTCATTCAAATCCTTAGACATTTCTTTTGCAGTGGAAGAGCTAGCCGAAGTACTTATTGGCGTTTCCATTTCCTTCGCATCAGAATTGACATCTCCAATATTTATTGATACGAATTCCATATCCTCTTCTTCCGATATTCCCTCATCACTGCTTTCTAATGAAACCACTTCATTCGGTTCACTCGTTTCAGCATAAATATCTTGCGCTATCGGTGTATTATCATTGCTAGATTTATTTTGAGCAATAGCTTTAGTGGGTTGAGAGGAGTTACTTGATAATTGATTTTTGACAACAAAAGTAATGGCGATCAAGGCGATTAAAGATGCGGCTACTCCCAACAAGCGATTGTTCAACCATCTTACCTTAGATTTTTCTTTATTCTTAGTAACGGCCAATTCGGTCAATGCTTTCTGATCATCATTGCTGCCATATATTGCATATCCTTCCATCGCGTCGAATAAGAATGGATCATCCAAAGCAGCACGCTCAAGTATATGTCGATCAGAATCGGATATGGTTCCTGATCTATATTGCTGAAGCAATTCTATGTATTTATTGTTGATCATTATTACTTATCTAATCGATATTATTTCTCTTTGTTCATACAGTTTTTCAGATTTCGCCGACCATTTTGGATGCGCGATCTGACTTGGCCCCAACTCAAATTTAAAGCCTCTCCTAATTCCTGATAAGAGCGCTTCTCTAGGTAAAACATTCTGATGCAAGCTTTCTGGTCATCCTCTAGGGTCTCTATGCAAGATTCTAGCTGCTTGACTTCTTTGTCTTTACCTTCAATAGAAGGATGAAATACTTCCTCAGAATACACACGATCAGCGGCCATTTGTTTGGGCATCTTATTCGTTCGTGATCTTAATTGCTCCAAACAGTAGTTTTTGACTACCGTGTAGAGCCACGGCTTCCAATTGTCTATGCTTTTTCCTTTAGCTCGCCTTAATAGTAATAAGTATACTTCTGAGGCTGCATCTTTCGCTTCTGCACTATTTTTAAAATACTTAAGGCATACACCATAGATCATCTCCACATATCTAGTATATAATACTGATAAATGTCTATCGTCACCACTACTGACATAGCGCTGAAGAAGTTGTTCGTCTGTTAATTGATCTGCCAAGGGCCTTATTGCATTATTCTGAGGGTAAGATATGGATTTTTACTAAGATCATAGAGATTGGGCAATCCACTATTCATGATCTTATATGTTATTTTTCATGATATTATTTTAATTTTTTTTGGGTGAGCATATGTACTTTATACTAAATCTGCATCTATTCAGTGAGATCGATCCATTTCTGTACTTGACTTTTATTCAATAGAAGACAGGTAATTTTTCTCATGGACTGATAACAGTCAAAAATATCAAGCTTATGAAATCATTAATAATTGCATTAGTGAGTACTCTCGTATTGGGTGCCACTTTCACAAATATTTCTAGTGATACTAAGACAACTTTACAAGGCAAAGTAACAGATGCTAAATCTGGCGATCCGATAATTTTTGGAACTGTAGCACTTATGAAAGACGGTGTAATTATAAAAGGCGTAGAGACGGATCTCGATGGAAATTATTTTTTTAAAGAGGTGGTTCCGGACACCTACGAAGTAGAAGCCAGTTATGTGGGGTACACTCCTACAAGGATTAAAGATGTTCTTGTAAAAGCGAATACAAGTAATAAGTTGGATTTGCAAATTTCGGAAGGCGTACTTACTGAAGAAATAGTTATTACTCAATACAGGACA
>CALBEE010000136.1 GCA_937927575.1 uncultured Saprospiraceae bacterium
ACAAATGAACAAACCTGCTAGAGTACATCTCCTCTCAGAAAGAAAATATTCTTCAATTAATATTCCTTTCCAATACCCTCTTCATTTCAAGGTCATCAAGGTAACTTCTAATGGAGCTGCAAGATGGGGAGCTTACAATTAGGTACTCATTTCGCGTGCCGCTATTGGCAAGTTCATTGGAACCGAAGAAAAAGGTAATGGCATTTGGAATGTCTATTATCGCAATGTACTTTTAGGATGGATAGACGAAAAGGCGGTCAGAACCAAAGAAACATATTTACATATTAATAGAATTAAAGTGTAAACTATGTGGGTTGAGAAGTGTAAACTATGTGCCTTACTATACAGTACCACTATGGAAGAAATAAATAGATGAAAATTAGAGTTATACGCAAAATCAATAAGATTCTGAATGCAATATCAGTCCTCAGTCTACTAGTCGGTGGATTCTCCTTAATATTGAGAATAGGACTGGCATCAGAAACCTTATCAATAATTACAATTGCATTAATCTGTTTGGGACTACACTAATGATTACTTCAAATTTAATTTCAAATACTTTAAACGGTCAAATTTACTTTGACTTCGAAGATGAAGCTCCACAAACAATTCAAGTAGATGAATCTAACACTCAAATTTTATATTCGCAAGATGATGTAATTATTCGAGCTGTAATTTATGACCAAGGAGTTTTATCTAATTGCTATTATATTAACATAAGAAATCAAGAAGATCGAGTACTCCAAACAATAACATACCTCAATTAAAGATGGAGTCATCCTATTTTGTTTTTATTGATAGTGATATGACGTAGGCCGATAGGTGGAGTCATCAAAATATGAATAAAAGTCTAAATAAAAAAGATCAATATTAAATGAATTTTATAATATTCGATATCGATGGAACATTAACCAATACGAAGAAGGTAGATGACAAATGCTTCTTTAAGGCTTTCAAAGAGACTTTTGACATTGACCTATTCAACCAAGATTGGGCAGACTTTAAGGATGTCACTGACTTGGGAATAACTGAAGAAATAATAAAACGTGAATGGAACAGAAAACCAACTATTGGTGAGTGTGAATTATTGATTTCAAATTTTATTACAAATTTTGAAAGAGAAAAAACTAAGGACATTTCGCAGTTTAAAGAAATTGACGGTGCTAAAGATTTCTTCAACATTCTTTTAAAATCTACAAAATTTCATATCGGCATAGCCACAGGAGCATGGAAAAATTATGCCATATTAAAACCAGAATCAGCAGGAATAAAATTAGAAGGAGTTTCCTTTTCCAATAGTAACTTTCATAAATCAAGAGAAAATATCACCAATGAGGTTATTCGTCAATTAAAAAACAAATCAAAAAAAGACCCTGAAAGAATAATATATTTTGGAGATGGTGAATAGGATTATAAAACATGTCAAAATCTAAATATCGATTTCATTGGGATAGATTATAACAATGATGGTAAACTTAAAACACTGGGCGCCAAAACAATTTTCAGAGATTATTCAGACCCAGAGACGATTTTACAACAATTGTTATGAGGTCCGCATTAAAGATCCTCTACAAACCTTGTAGATTCATATTCCACACACTCTCCACAATAGAAGAATCCCATAATGAATGTAAGTTCTAAATACTATTTCCTAAGTACCGATCTATTCGCATTCGTAAGAGTGTATGTTTTCGCAACACTTTTACTTGTAGCGATATTTGTTCTAACTTCTACCGATATTAGTTTAGCACCTATACTAACAAGCCTTTTCGCAACATTAAAGCTAGTAAGTGACTTTGGATATATCCAAGTGAATAATTTTTCAGAAATACTTATTAGAAAATTCTTTCGTAAGACCTACATTGACAATATTGATCCTTACCATTATTGGTGGAATTATGATTTTCAAATGAAATTAAATTCTGATGAGAAGAGTAATACGCCAAAATGGGAATCAAGAAGCAATAAAGTAATAGTCAATTTGACATTAAAAAACAAAGATCAACGTATACAATTCAAAGAGACAATCACTTTAGATACAAGACATCCTAATGATGCTATCTATCTAGATAAAATCAAACACGAAGACACCATCATACCAGTTCAGAGGGTAGATAAATTAATGCTCTTTTTGAAAGAAAACTATGTCAAAGGGCAATTCAAAATAGCTGAAGAATTTGATAAAAAATAATTATCGAATCTAATACTTCAGAAAAATACCTTCTTGAAAAGCAGTCCATAA
Source organism: uncultured Saprospiraceae bacterium (assembly GCA_937927575.1). GTDB lineage: Bacteria > Bacteroidota > Bacteroidia > Chitinophagales > Saprospiraceae > UBA1994. The sequence goes on from CALBEE010000136.1 coordinate 2,243, forward strand.
ACATGCTCTTTGTCCCCCAGCTTTTAAAGCTTGGTTAGCCCAAGTATTACAGGTATATAAAATACTATAACGTCCTGTTGCTTCATAAAACCCATCTCTATCGTTATGCGCTACATCTGTATCGATGAGCATAACATTACCCTTTGAATCATTTTGAAAGCTCTGATCTATAAAATCAATCAAGCGTGCATATTGTCCCTCGCTAATAGAGATTTTTTTACAAGTTTCGCTTTCAGTCATATCACGATAATAGGTCGCATGCATAGCAGTACCACTTAAGCCTACAACCGCTTTGAGCGCTGTAGAAGCCTTTAGTTCAGCCCATGTAGGCGTATTGAGATAGAAACCTTTATCTCCCCAACCGAGCGCGAGGTATTTAAATTCTGCTTTATTAAATTTAGGATTTAGATGATTCACACTTTCGAACCAATTTCTTTGTTCTGTAATGATTGGCACCACAATATCCGTGTGTATTCCATTAGTTAAAATATAGATATCTACATCTTCTGCCATTTCCTTTTCTGCCGAAACTGGTATTCGTGACAAGATGAATGCCACCAATAAATAAAAAAGCACAATACCTATAAACCAAGCTAAAATTTTGAGTAATAATTTTAAATACTTCATTCGTTCGACAAACTAATTTTTATTAGACTAATATTCTTTCTCGTTCTTCTGCGGTAGGCATCCGACAAGCATCTTTTTTACCAAACCATTGATATCTATTACGCGAAACAAATCTATAAACACTGTTTCCAATAAAATCAGGAAGCAATCTGAATATTACAACTAGCTTCCAAATTCCACCTAAACTAGATAACGATTTTAAGATTGCTTGTAATTCAGAATAAGTCTTGCCACCCTCTTGGTACACTACCGTATTTAGGTCCTTCAAATATTTTGATTCCACATTTTGCACTGCTGTTTCTCCTTGCAAAGGTGCAAATCTCAAAGTCGCATTTTGATCTTGTGTCAACAAGAAATCTATAAAGGTATTACACATTCCACAAACTCCATCAAAATAAACTATTCCCGTATGTTTAGCTTTTGGCTTCAACCACCTACCATCAAAGGTAAACCAATGTATCATTAACATTCCCAAAGTCAAATCCGCAAAATCCACGACCATCAAAATACCTAAGTGCATACCTATCATTAATAGCCAAATCCATTTACGAGTGATCGAAAAGATGGCCAATGGTAAAAATGCCATTTCAATTATTAATACGGTCCACGTTTTGAAGCTTAACATCCAATCAGGTAATGTCAATAAGAATTCTCTAAGCCACCAATCTCTCGCCAAAGGATTTTCTAATAGATGTATCATAGCGGTACCATCTTTCCAACTTGGCGATAAAAATTTATCGAAACCACTAATAGTATACCCTATCGCCATCAATGCCCAAGCGCCATAAAATAAAATTACAGGCATTTGCCATTTTTCTTCTGATGTCGATTTGGTGATCGAAAGGGGTTCACCTTTAGGTAATACTGCGCAACATAATAGAAGCCAACCCACGTAAGGAATTCCTGGATTATTGATTAAATTATTACGATCAAATAATGACGCCCATCCATACCACAACAAAACAGAAACAAGAGGCCGTTGAAACCCTATCAAAAATAATATACTCAGTACCGCTAATAATATAATATAAATAGTAACCCCAGTAGCCGAAGTGATCAGATATAAAATATTTGGAAATACTCCATAAGTTAGGTTAGATTGGGGATCTGGCAACATGCCTGATTCACTCCAAATTTCAGCAGCATATGGAATCAACATGCTGAAGTGTATTACTAGGTATAGACCTAAGATGATTCTGAATATAGAAAACTGATATGGCGAATATGATCTCACTGGCTGCAATCTGGTTGGAGTGTCCAATGATCGTTTCTACCTGCAGTCCTTGTATCTATCTCAACAGTAAATGTTTCTTTATTAAATGAAAGTTCTAATTCATTACTCAATACTTCATTGCAAATTCCATAATTCAAAATAGGTTGCCATACATGATCCGGTAAGACTGGGCCATAAGCTATCGCAGCGCCGAAAATATTTCTCCTATTATAAGGGCCACACAATTTACTGTAAAGCTCTGGTGTCATCAGCACCTTTTCTTCAACCCCATTTTGATCAGTCCATTGCATGTAAAAGTCTCCAGCAAAAGTTTCCACGCCTTTGACTTCAGAAAACACCAAAGGTAAAGGAGATGCTGCTGTAACGACACCTAGACTCCTGATCGGTTGTACATTTGACACAAAACCAACGATCTGAAGAGATCCTATAATAAGCACCAAAACATATAAGGCTTTACGCATAGAAACTATGTATTTTCGTAAGGATCATTTACGTTTTTAAACATTAACATTTCTCCCATTTTGCTTTCTCGTTCGGGTTTAAAACCACACGCCATATCTCTTTCTTTAGGATTTTCAAACGTACCAAACATCATATCCCAAATAGGTAAATCAGAGAAATTGTTGTAATGCTTAGATCTTTGATGGTGAATCCGGTGCATTTCTGGTCGTTGAAAAATATATCCCATCCAATGAGGAGTCTTGATATTCATATGATAGACATACTCACCTATCGAACTAAATAATATACAATAGGCCGCAGATTCTACAGACAAACCGAGGAGTAAAAAGTTAATGGCTCCTATCAAAATCGAATTACAAATAATTTCAGCAGGGTGCTTATAAAACGAAGTGATCGTCTCTATTCGCTGGGGACTATGATGCAATTGATGAAAAGTTAGCCATAAGAAGTTATTATCGTGCCTCCACCGATGCCACCAATAAAAAATAAAGGTAACTACCAAGTATCCCAATAATCCTCCGCCGATCATACTGACATGTTCGGAAAGATGAAATAGTGAAGTTTTCTTGAGCCATTGATCCCAAGTATAGCTACCCAATATTACAATACCTATCTGAATTATATTAATAAACACCACCCTTGCCCACCATCCTTTTACATGAGGTAGCTTTTGGTCAGGAATTAGGCGTTCCAAAATGATAAAAAACAATCCGATTCCTATTATTACGGGTATCATGATATTCGTTTATTGTGAGCACTCTCTTATACTTTCTAAAGGTAAGGATAATTTTCTTGATTCTTCTATCAGATCCAATACTCAGAAGGGTGATACTACTCAAGGAGTAATATCACCATTCTAAGTCTGGAGTCCTATACTAGACCATAAAAGTCAATCCATCATTATGAGCCAAGACATCTAGTTCTTACCAATGAAGTCGAATTGTCATTCTGAGCGAAGTCGAAGAATCAATTCACTCCTATATATACATCAGCTTCTCCATTGTTTATAGGATATGCCCTATCTCCGTATAGCTCAAAATCGACTTTATACGTACGATCCAAATCCGTTTGCCATATACCCATCCATACATCCCATAATGCTTTACCCGTTAGATCACCTTTGGCTAAAAACTTCTGATAACCACCTGCGGGTATTGTGATTCCTTTTAAGCCCTCTGGGATGTGATCCAGATTCGGCACCTTATAGCCTACTAAGCAAGTATAAGGCGACATATGATCTCCCTCATACTCTAGGTAGGCACATACAATTTCATCACCGATGCGATTTTTGACTTTAATACCTGTTTCCTCCTGCATAAATCGTTGCCATAAAGCTGGAATATCCTTAGCCGCTTGCTGATTTTCGTTTGTTGTTTGAGTGAAGACTCCGATTACATGAAAGGATTCTAATGCTACATTTTTCATCATTATAAATTTAGTGTGTGATTAATGATATCAAATGTAGAGGGCTCCAATGACAGCGGTATGTCAGGGGTATAAAAGAAGATGATAAAAAAATGAAAAATTAATTTTCACCATTAGCTATACTACCTGATTTCCATAAAATATTTCATCAAATCAAATTCTCTCTCCTGATACACTTCGATAGTAAGATCAAAGTCTATAATGCGATCTAATCGAAATTCTCTAAAAGCATTTCGTAATCTACACCAAGCTATCACTACCCAATTATCTCTGGTATGATAGATAGCCATCGGTTCTATAAAACGATCAGTAGGCTTTTCCAATGAAGAGGCTTTATATCTTATTTTAATACAGATACGTTTGGTAATTGCTGATTGGATATCCAACAAGTTATTGCTAGTGATTTCTTTTTTGAGATTCGTTAAATTAGTAATTCTATCGGCCAACTGATTTACTGCATTCTTATCCTTATATTTTAATACGGCCTTAATCTTTTCGACAGCATTATGATGCGCCACAACTAAAGATTGGTCTTTATTTTGAGCAATGATTTTTTCAGCAGTAATCAAGGCATGTGCTTCTTCATCAGAAAACATAACTGGAGGAAGATTATATCCTTTCACTAATTTATAACCTTTCCCTTCCTCGGCAAAAATAGGAACACCAGAATCCATCAATGATTTAATATCTCTATAAATCGTTCGTCTACTTACATCAAATCGTTGACAAAGCTGAGTTGAGGTGACCATAGACTTAGTCTGCAAAAAAGTGAGTATCGCTGTCAATCGAGAAAGTCTATTGAGCTCTTGCGGTTCTTTCATTATATGAAATTAGAAAGAAATAAGAATCAAAAAAATAAAGCCATCCATAATATCCTGGATGGCTTTAAACTATAAACATAGAATTATTTAAAATTAAACATTAATGGTTCTTATTTGTCGATCGATTTGTATTCCGTGTCCATAAGGTTGTATTGCAGGAGCTACGAGACTAGGTCTTACTTTTCTACCTCCTTTTCTATTCGATACATGCTTAGGTGAGAAGGCTTGTGTTCCATCGGCGTTATATCCTCGGATTAAGATATTTGCTTTACCATCATTGTTTCTATCATCTTCATAGGCTACCACAAATTTTCCATCCGCTTCCATACAAATGCTCGGATATCTTTGTTGTCCTTTAGCGGTTGTATTTACAGTTCTTTCACTTATTCTTTCAGAAGCATCGTTTTCAAAACCTCTCATTTTAATCTGATAATAGCCATTTTCATCACGATCATCTGACCAAACAACCACGGGCCTAAATTCAGAGTCTACTGCAACATCAGGATGCAATTGTTGACCAGCACTTTTGACATTTACAGTAGTCCTACCAAATTCTTGATTCCCTTTACCATCAAATCCTCTCATATGAATTTGGTAGTAGCCATTTCCATCGGTATCATCTTCCCAAACTACTACAAAATCTCCAGACGGTGCCATGGCTACTCGCGGATTTCTTTGATTTCCTCTACTTTCTGGATTCACCCTACGATCCGACCATCTTACAGTTCCATCTGCATTAAATCCGCGCATTCTAACATCAAAACTTCCATCATTATTTCTATCGGTTTGCCAGACCACGACACAGCTACCATCAGGAGCCATTGCCACTCTTGGTCTATATTGTTGTCCTTCTGGTTCGGCATTGACAGTTCTCTGTGCAAAACGCTCATTACCATCTGCAGTAAATCCTCGCATTTTAATTTGATAGTATCCATTCTCATCTGTATCATCCTCCCAGACTACATTAAATCTTCCATCATGGCAAGTAGAAATGTGTGGCCTTTTCTGTTGACCCGCTGCATGAACATTTACAGTACGTTGAGAAAAACTTTCGCGACCAAACCTTGTAAATCCTCGCATTTTAATTTGATAGTATCCATTACCATCAGTATCATCTTCCCAGACAAAAACCATATCTCTATTCGCTGCCATTCCAGCTTCAGGTTTTCGTTGCTGATTATCCGCCACCGTATTGACAGTTATTGGGCCACTACACCTTCTACCTAATTCAGAAAATCCTGCTTTATGGATCTGATAAAAACTATTATTATCGGAATCATCTTGCCAGACGACTACCGATTGCATTGGGATTCCATATCTAATACTCACCCCCCAAACATCGTGGCCACTTAATGCATCACGTTGTCCAATTCTTCTACATCCACCACTAACTAAAGATATATTACATGAACTCCCAACACCATAATGCATGATAGAACCGCAGTCATAATCAGTCAGTAAACTACCACTCTCTTCTCGACAATTTATTCCAGTTGTGACACCTACTCGAACAAAGCTATCCCTATCAGGCCTTGAATGCTCATGGTAAAGTCCCACGGCGTGACCTATCTCATGCATTAGATTACCAGCGCCAAATCCACCTTCCAGATCGCAGGTAATACTTTGATCTCCACCTACTCTTCCTACTTGAGAAGAACAACTAGTTCCTGTATCTTCAAAAATCACATAATCAGATTCATCCGTTCTAGGAATCAACCTTATTACTGTATTACGATTCCATTCCGAAATTGCCTTAAGTACATCTCTTCTATCATCAGAATCTAAAGGAAAATCACTTGCATCGATCTCGTAAGGAATAGTTTGATTTTGCCATAAATTACCATTTACTCCAAATGCCATAACATATAAAATTTAATACCTACTCTTCATTGGATTTTCGGCTTACTCCATAATTTAAATAACTATCATGGATAAAGTCGAAAAACAAATGAGATAACCATTAATTAATATTGATGGCTTCTATTGTATTCTTATTGATTTTAGGAATCCACGATTACTTTCAATTCTGAAAATAAAAGCAGATAAATTTATTATGAAATTCAAAGTCTAATTAACTTCAGAAAATTAATGACTGGTTACAAATAATACATAATCGGAAAATATAACTTAGACACGACGAACTTTTCTAATTCTTAAGTCATAAATATCTTAGATCGAAAAAGCAATTTTATTTCGCCCAATCTATCATTTCATTATAAGCTTCATCCAAATTTAATGAAGCATTACAAAGCTGAAAGTAATCAAAGTCATTTACTTCCATTAGATACTGTACCACTAAGGCATATTGATAATAACTTAATATTTGTTTTGTGTTATCTTCTAATTCAAATACAGGTATTCCTTCATGATTCTTCTCCACTTCGATAAGATAAAATTGTATTTTCTCTCTTAACCTTCCGTCATCCTTGAAGCCTCTACCTATATACTCCGCATGACCTTCTAGCTTCCAATTGCGGTCACCCATCGTACTGCTTATGACATACATCGCATTGGCTTCAAACTGTAAGTTATGGACAAACTCGTGCGCCAAAGCAATAGATAAATCAAATTTCCTAAGTTCATTACCATTGACTTCCCATTCAGTTGTTAATACATTATGATCGAAGTCGACGGAGCAATTTTTAATATTAGTCTTGTCTAATGTAGCATAGGCGTATGGATTCCCAACTAAGGGATTTAGATGTGGATATAATTGATTATTATCATTGAGGCACAAATCAATATGAATATTTTCATTAAATAGTTCAGATGATTTTAATATATCTATCGCCTTATTAATCACATTCTCAGTACCATTAGGTAAAGGCTTATCGTGAAACACGGTTACATACTCGAAATTAGTTTCATAAGCGTATGACCATTGGGGATTTAGAAATAGAGCGATCCATATTAAAGTAGTAATACTGAGTATTGAAATACAACTTACAATTACTTTTTTGATTGTTTTATACATAGCTATTAATTGTTTTCAGATTCAAAATCATAGCAACAAATTAGTATGAAATGACTGAATCCATTTACTAATACGACTAAAACTCAATTTTCACCGATTAAAATATCTGATACTTAGGATTTAATAAACAATAGTTGTAAATAATAAAAAAGCCAAACTGATAATTCAGTTTGGCTCATTTTAGTTTATTAAGATAAAATACTACTGCTTGATCCAAGTTGAAACAGAACTATTTTCCGTCGAAGTAGTACCAGTTAAAGATGATTCACTTTGAGATTAGAGCCTCCATAATTGATTCTATGAATTTATCCATATCTTCACATATTAATCACGTAACTGGATGATATTGTCATGCGCTCGCTCCTAAATAGTCCTTACCCTTGCATGTTTGGTCAAAAAGAAAACTTCTTGACCGCATTAGCCATAGGCATCTTCGTAGCTCTATTCTTAATAATCTTCCAGCCTTTTAGTATTACCGAGTCTCAAGATGCATTAAGGATATTGAAGACTGCCGGCTTTGGTTTGGTCTCATTTCTAGTTCTTTTGTTCTTCTATTTTATAATTCCGAAGATATTCAAGAATTTCTTTCTCGAGAAAAATTATACTTTAGGCAAGGATTTGATTGCGAGTGTAGTTTTGATACTCATGATAGGTTTAGCAAATGGCGTTTATGCACAATTTATCCTTCACGAAGAAGCTCTTGTTTCCATAGGTGTGATGATATGGCAAACTTTTTTAGTCGGAATATTTCCATTGACATTCCTATCATTAATTCAGTACAATCAACAACTCAGAAGTAACATCCAAGCTAGTAAGGAAATACAAATTCCTGATAAATCCGATACCATAGACTGCATGAAGCACCAGACTTTGGTTATTCCTGGACAAAGCAGTCAAGAAGCACTGAATTTTGGCAATATTGTTTATATCGAATCTGACGGTAACTATATCTATATCAATAGTATTGATGATAATAAGAATACGAAGTCTATCCACCGAGCCACTTTAAAATCCATTGAACAAACCAACGCTTTTGACAATTTATTTCGGTGCCATCGATCCTTTATAATCAATTTAGACCAAATTCTAGATGTTAGTGGAAATGCGCAAGGACTGAAATTATCTGTTAGAAACTGTTCAGAGCAAATCCCTGTTTCAAAAAAATACATACCTGCATTCAAAGAGCATTTCTATCAAAAGTGATTCTCTATAAGGCGCTAGATTTGGCCTTATCAAACATCCCAAAAGCTTGTCAAACATCACATTAGAGCGCTATATATCCCAATATCTTGCTATATAACACATTATTTCATTTATTATTTGAGTAGTAGATAGCTTGCTTCTATTAATTCATTTTATATCTAAAAATAATCATGTTAAGAATTACAGTTTTCCTTGCATTATGTCTCATGAGCATTAGACTATTAGCACAATCAGAGCTAAAGCAAAACATCAGAGGTCAAGTGACAGAAAATTCTACTGAGCTACCATTGATTGGTGCGAATGTATTTATAGTTGATTCATCTCCATTGATAGGTGCTAGTACTGATGAAAATGGGTATTATAAATTTGAAAATGTACCAGTTGGCAGATATCAAATAGCTTGTTCCTATATAGGTTATGAAAGTGCAAAATCTGGAAGTATATTGGTCACTTCAGGAAAAGAATTGGTCCAAAACTTTAGGTTGGAAGAAGAAGTCTCAGATCTTGAGATTAAGATTACCGCTATCTCAGATAACAATAAAAATAGATCCGAAGAGACGACTGTAAGCATTCAATCATTTGACTCTGAACTGGCTGCGCGGTATGCAGGAAGCAGAAGCGATGTATCCAGAATGGCCGCTGGATTTGCAGGAGTGATGGCCAATGACGATTCTCGAAATGATATAATAATTAGGGGAAATTCACCTTCAGGGCTATTATGGAGAATGAATGACATAGACATTCCGAATCCTAGTCACTTCGGAGCCCTCGGAGCCACTGGAGGGCCTGTAAGCATGCTTAATAATAACTTATTATCTAACTCAAGTTTTATAACAGGTGCATTTCCAGCATCTTATGGGAATGCTTTGTCCGGAGTATTTGATTTAAGTCTGAGAAAAGGAAACCATGAGAAAACGGAAGGATTATTTGGAATAAATTTTAACGGATTTGAAGGTGGATTAGAAGGTCCTCTTGGTAGTAAAGGAGGAAGCTACCTGATCAATTATCGTTACTCAGTCATCGATCTTGTGGATAAAATAATTGGTGGCGCAAGTAGTGGTACTGGTACTGGAGCAGCCATTCCAAGGTACCAAGATTTGAGTTTCAACATCAACTTACCTACAAGCAAGTATGGTTTGTTCTCGATAATCGGCTTAAGGGGCACCTCAGGAATAGATTTTCTATCTGATATAGAATCCTCAGATGATCCAAATCTCTTTACTGATTCCAATGAAAATTTGTATTACGAATCAGCAATGCAAGTATATGGCATAACGAACAAACATTATTATAACAATCACTCCTTTGGAAAATTAATAATGAGTTACTCAAAAGCCAGTGTTAGTACTGAAATAGATACTGTAAGTAATAATTTGATAGCCACACCGCTATATCGAGATGACTCGAAACAAAATCGAATAAGTATTTCTTATCGTTACAAAAACAAACTCAACAAAAAGAATTCGATTCAGATCGGAGCCACATTAAACCGACTACAATTTACTTTCTTAGATAGTATACGAACACTCAACAATGGTTTTGAAGTATTACGTGATTATGATGGCCAATCTACACTTTCACAATCGTTTGCCATGTGGAACTATAAACCAGCTGCTAAATGGAATTTCAATGCCGGTATTTATTATCAAGAGTATAGTTTTAATGACTCGCGTTCGATTGAACCAAGACTAAGTTTACAATATAAAATATCCCCAAAGTTAAAGGCTAGTATTGGATTGGGACAACATTCAAAACTTCAAGACTATCAACTTTATTTAGTACAAACCAAACTTGAAAATGGAAATTATATAGAAACCAACAATAATCTAGGTATGACCAAAAGCAATCAAGCCGTATTGAGTATGGAATATCAAGTATCTAACAATTGGAACTTCAAAACAGAGGTGTACTATCAAAACTTAGATAATGTTCCAGTTGAAATTAGATCCTCTTCCTTTTCTGCTCTTAATTTGGGGGCGGACTTTAGTGTACCTTCACGTGATAGTCTGACTAATGAGGGGTTCGGAAAAAATATCGGAGCAGAATTCACAATTGAAAGAGCATTTAGCAATGGATTCTACGCTTTGAGCACACTCTCCATTTTTGATTCAAAGTATAAAGGAAGTGATGATATATGGAGAAGCACTGCTTTTGACAACGGTTATGTAGGAAATATATTAACAGGTAAAGAATTTGAATTTAACGAAAAGTACTCCATAGCTTTCGACACCAAATTAACCATCGCTGGAGGAAGAAAATATACTCCTATTAATCTAGAAGCTTCAATACTTGAAGGTGAAGCCGTATTTGACGAACAATCTTCATTTAGCAATCAATACAAAGATTATTTCCGTACAGATCTAAAAATCACTATCAGAGAAAACAAGAAGCGTTATAGTCAATCCATGTCCTTCGACCTTCAAAACGTAAGTAATACTGAAAATGTATTTGGGCAATCATATGACGCATCTAATCGAAAGATAGAAACTAATAACCAGCTAGGATTCTATCTGGTCTTGGATTACAAATTAACGTTTTAAAGTAATTCCAATCAAAAATCACATAATGCTAAAACACTATTTGCATCACTCGGTACATTCTTCCCAAATATCATTACCATTTTGTAACCAAGGGCCTGGTTCAATACCTCTACCCTGCGCAACTGCAATCCAACAAGTATTGTCAAAAGACACCAAATCATCCTTTACATATGTCACTGAAGAATCCCATGCTTGATTACAATCACAATTATCACTACAAGATATTACAAACATGCATGAGAAAAAGAGGAGAATTAAATTTTTCATTTGAGAAATTTTAGAGGTATTAATAGATAATTAAAATTATAAATCCACTATTTTGAATGATTTGCAATTTTTTCTTTACTCAATACTAATCTTAATTCCTATACAAACTTAGTAATTTTGAAACCTTAATATAATTTAATGAATTACTTTGGAAAAATTTAAAATCTAGAACATTAACTAATATTCAATACTAGTCGACTCAGAGCTAGGCTAATCCTACGATAATTCGCTATCGGCATTTACCCTACTTCTTTCAATATTTCTTCATGCTGATAATTTCTGAAGTCTACTGCGCTTACACCGGAAACTCCTTGCTGTTGCATATATACTCCGTAAAGCACATCGACCGCTGCCATGGTAGACTTATTGTGCGTTACAATAATGAACTGTGACTCCTTAGAGAATTTCTTGATAATCTTATTAAACTTCTGAATATTCGCATCATCCAAAGGTGCATCTACCTCATCAAAAATACAGAAAGGTGCTGGCTTAAGTAGATACAATGCAAATAGCAAGGCTGTAGCCGTCAATGTTTTTTCCCCACCAGAAAGTTGAGAAAGTGATTTCGGCTTCTTCCCTTTAGGCTTCGCAATTATTTCTATTTTAGACTCTAATGGATTCTCTTCATCCATTAGGATAAGATTACAATTATCATCCTCCGTAAATAAGGATCGGAATACATTGATGAAGTTTTCTCTGATCTGCTCAAAGGCTTCCATAAATTGCTTAGTAGCGGTATCCTCTATTTCTTTAATCGTTTCCAATAAAGAATTCTTAGCATTGATAATATCTTGACGCTGTGATGAAATAGATTCGTATCGCTCACTCATCTCATTAAATGCATCAACCGCCATTGGATTTATCTCTCCAAAATTAGCAAGTCTATTTTTAAGTTTTTCTACTTTTTCTTGCAGTTCTTCATAAGATAATTCGGTAGTAATTTCCTCTTCTAATATAGATTTGATTTCTACATTGAATTCTATTTTCAATCGATCCCCTACGGCGTTTATTTCAAATTTAAGACCCGTATATTCATCTCTTAAGTTTTGTACTTCTAATTGCAATCTATTGAGTACTCTATTTTTAGCTTTAAGATCTTCTTCTTTTTCTGTGATCTGATTACGTGCAGAATAATACCCTTGCTCTACTTCTCCTAGATGGCTTTCTGCCTGCTTTCGCATATCATACTCGCTTATTAAGTTTTCTTTCAGTGCTTCGAGTTTTGATTTAGCCGCTTCGATTTCTTCTTGTAATCTTAGGACTTTATCATTATCCATGGAAAGTTTTTCATTGGCATCCGCCACTCTCTTTTGGTTAAATTCTAGATCACGTTGAATATTTGCCAAATGATTTTGCTGTCGTATATAGGATACATTTTTAGCATTATAATCTTCAGATGCTACGGATAACTTTCCACTTAATTCGTCGATCTTATTCTCATCGCCAGAGATACTTAGCACAGCCTTCATTTCAGCTCTCAATGTAATCGTAAGGTCTTCATTATCCACAATTCCTCTTGAGGCCAAATCCATTTGAGTTTCAGCTTCGAGGATCTTTTCGTTTTGCTCTGCTTTCAATCTCAGATAATTCTGAATTTGTGTATCTAGCTGTACCTTAGATCGCTGATATTCATTAAGCTCAGCTTGTTTTAGAGAAAGATCACCCTCATGCCTCGCCTCTTCTAACCTTTTTAAGTCACCTTGCTTGCTGACTAATTTTTCGTCTATTTTATTGAGCTCTTGCTCTTTACTAGCAATTAGCTTTTGGAGCTTTTCTAAATTCTTTTTCCTACCTATTTTCTTCCCTTCAAATAGTCCAACCGAACCTCCTGTCACCACACTCCTCTTACGTGTAAATCTTCCGCTTTTAGACAATAACACTAAATCATCAGAAGCTGAAAAATGTCGAAGATCATCCAACTCTTCATTGATTACCACTACATTTTTGAGTAGATGATCAATAAGGTTTTGATATTTACTTTCTACTGTGATTACATCACTTGCTGGTATAGCACTTGCGATATCTGACTTTGTCGGTTTAGTGCCTTTCAATTCGTTAAGCAGAAAGAAATTTGCCTTTCCTCTTTGTGCTTTAGTAAGCATATCAATAGCTAGCTTAGCTTCTGCCAAATCCTGTACTACATAATAATTTAAATAAGGATCCAAATACTGCTCGATACAAGTTTTATACTCTTCATTTACATCCAGCAGATCCGATAAGAGCAACGCATTTTTCTTCCAATTACTGTGTAAAAATTTAACGGATTCAGGAAAGCCTTCCATACTTTCCACCATATCTTTTAACAATTGGTATTCATTGCTTTTTGAATCCAAAACTCTTGCTACCCTACCACGATCTTCTTTGAGTACTTCTATTTCAAGTCTAGCATTTTGTAATTTCTCTTGACGATTAGACTCTAGCGTTTTGATTGATTCTATTTCTTTGTTGACCAGTTCAATCTGCTGATCTAGTTTATCGTTTTGATCCTTTTGCTGGTTATATTCTACTTCGCGACTTTCCAATGAAGACTTTGATCTCTGAAGCTCTAACTTTAAATTATCTAAATTATTGGTAAATATCGCAATGGCCTTTTCTGAGTCAAAAATCCTACGTTCAATTTCTTGTCTTTTACGTTCGCGTTCATCGTGACTATTTTTGGCCAAAGAATGTTCGTTCCGAATAGCATCTAACTTTGACTTGGCTTCATTCAAATCGTTTTGATGTCCATCGAGTATCTTTTGCTCTTCAGCCACACTCGCTTCGAGTCTAGAAATTTCCTTTTGATAATTAGCCGTAACGCTTTGATGATCTTCTATCTGTTGTTTTAGCTGGCTTAATGACTGCGTCTTATATTTAATACTCTGCTCAAGTAGACTCTTTTCATTTTCCTTACTTCTAATGGCCGCCACTAGTTCATTGAGTTTCTTCTGTCTCTCTGACAAAGTCTGCTCATTATCTAGATTGTCTTTTTTGATCTTTTCTAGTTCAGCCTCAAGATTCCTAATTTCGACTTCTAGTTTAAGATATTTATCCTTTTCTTCTTGTAGCTTTTTATTAGTCGCATCAAACTTCTCTTTTAGTGTTTGACTAGAGATTAAGGCGTATTGAATGCTAAGTTCTTTATACTTCTCTTTAAGGTCAAAAAACCTTTGCGTTCGTCTGGCTTGAGATTTTAATGATTTAAGTTGGCCTTCTATCTCAAAGAGTAGATCCTCAATTCTATCTAGGTCTGCAGTCGTTGCTTTGAGTTTATTTAAGGTCTCTTTCTTTCTAGTTTTATATTTAGAGATTCCGGCCGCTTGCTCAAACATTTTACGTCGAGCATTCTCTTTGTCCGCGAGGATATCATCTACCATACCCAATGCAATGATCGCGTAAGAGTTAGATCCGATACCTGTATCTACAAATAACGATCTGATATCCTTTAGTCTACAGGCTACCCCATTGAGTCTATATTCACTTTCACCGGACCTATACAGGTGACGTGAAATAGATACATTCTGATACTCTGTGGGAAGTATATTCTTAGTGTTTTCAAATGTAAGGGTGACCGAAGCAGATTGTCCTGCTTTACGCTTCTTCGTACCATTGAATATTACATCCGTCATGGCACTGAGTCTCAGCTCCTTACTCTTCTGCTCACCCAATACCCATCGGATGGCATCCACTACATTAGACTTTCCAGATCCATTAGGACCTACCACACCTATTACGTCTTCATTAAAGTGAAGAACGGTCTCATCGGCGAAGCTTTTAAAGCCTTTTATCGTCAAGCTACGTAATCTCATAGCCTGCAAATATATAGATTTTCATAATCGATGGTATACCTCAGACAAGATATAAAACAATGATTTTCAGATAGTTGATAGCAAATTGAAAGTGAATGAGTTATGTATTAAGCTCCCTGCTTATGTATATATTCATCATTTCCTGACGAATAAACAAAAAACAAAATAGCGCTTCACCTTTGTGAAGCGCTATAAATTCTATGTGAATGCATATAACGTCCGAATCTACAGATCATCAAACGCTAGAAAGCATATTTATAACTAGGATTATGAATTAACTTTTTCATATTCACTTAGAATTTTGAGGTTTAATTTCCAAG
Source organism: uncultured Saprospiraceae bacterium (assembly GCA_937927575.1). Lineage (GTDB taxonomy): Bacteria > Bacteroidota > Bacteroidia > Chitinophagales > Saprospiraceae > UBA1994. The sequence goes on from CALBEE010000136.1 coordinate 17,904, forward strand.
CTTTATCACCTTATCTGAGTACAAGACATTCTCTCTTGCTTGATAAATCAATTTAGATCCTTGCCTTATACCACTTTTTGGTCTTTAGATATATAAATACGACTATACCGATCCCACTCCAATAAAATATCTCGGTTGCCCAAGCCCAATTCAATCCCAGATTTGCGACTTTAATTACATAATGCGCATAGATCACATAACCTACAGTAAAAATTGCCTGAATCCAAAGCGCTGTACGCGTATGGCCTGTACCGATTAGTCCATTCATATAGATAGCGCCAACGGAGAATATGAATACTACGATAAGTAAAACCAACATAAAAGGCTTAGTCTCATATATTAATAACATATCATCTCCTCCGAATAAGGGATATAAGAAGAACTCAGGAAGAGCCAAAACAGGGATAGATATAACGGCGGTCACCAAAAAACACAGCTTTGCCGTTTTGTAAATAATAGGCATCACTGCTTGTCGCTTTCGTTGCCCAATAAAATGACTTACTAAAGTATTGATACCTGCGGAGAAGCCCCAACAAGGAATAGATAATATCAAGTAAATATTACGTATCAAATTGGAGATCTCAAGCTCGCGTTGGCCCATATTCTCTATAAGCGTAAAGAATATAAACCAAGATCCTAATCCCAAAATCGACTGTAATACTAGAGGAAGAGACACGCTTTGGACTTGCCACATCTCTTTTTGGTGAATGTTATCCTTTTTGAAGGCGCGATACTTACGATTGTAGATATCATATCTCATGTAGATCACAAATGCCAAGAAAGCTACTACCTCTGCCAATGTACTAGCCCATCCAGCACCGGCAATGCCCATGGGCTCCATACCAAATGCTCCATAAATAAAAATATAGTTAAGAATAACATTCACTACAGTGAGAATAACTGTATCGTAAATAATAAACTTCGTCCTAGCTACACCCGTATATAAGGCAATGAAAGAAACGCCTAAATAGCTAAAGAAAACACCATAACTCCTTGGAATTATATACTCCATACACTTTGCCAGAATCACAGGATCATCAATGAACCGACTAAAAATCCAATTCGATCCAAATTGCAAAATGACAAACATGATCAATGCCAAAAGTAACTCTAGACTTATCAAAGCATTGAAGAATGAGCCTACACCCTTATAATCCTTCTCCCCATGACGCCTTGCAATCAACACCTGACCTCCTCTACTAAATCCATATCCGATTGATGCTATAATCAAATAAAACACGCCAACGATGCCTACTGCGGCAAAATCGGTCTTACTTTGATGATATAGAAATACATTATCGCATAGAACAATGATATTCTGCGCAGCACTTCCCAACATGATTGGGATAGAAATACTTAATATTTGCTTATAGGATGTACCTAACTGCATTCGATTTGTTTTGCGCCTACAAGGTAACTAAGTAGTGATAACTTATATCATAATTCTGTACAATCTTATCAGATAGAATATATTGACCGTAGTCTAGCCCATCCATTAAATCCTCACATATAAGTCGCACAAGGTCAATAATATGGGTTACAAAATGTCCGTCAAGTAACATTTTATTGGTACTTTTAATATCATAAATTAAAAATGGAAGGATGCCGAAAATACTAACTGAAGAGCAAATTCAAAGTTATTTTGAAACCGGTTGTCTACATGTTAAAAATGTGTACTCCAGATCATCCATCGATAAAATAAGGCTACTACTTGCAAAGGCTATAGAAGACGGTACTTGGAATTCTGCCCCACATTACAATGAAGGTGTCACGACAGATATATTCAGGACTATGCCTGAGCTTGTAGATCTCATATTTACTGAGAGATACATTCAAATATTCAAAGACCTACTGGGTGATGAAATGGTTATTCTTCCAGAACCTGCAATGCATCGCAACCGATTTTATTATTGGCATAAAGATTCTACATTCTTAGATGAACAAGGCGAGACATTTCATTGGAATCAAGACTTTCAAGCTATTATGGCGGCTATGTATCTACAGGATAACGATGACGAATATGGAGGTGGACTTACGGTAGTACCCAATACGCACCATAACCAGGATCAATATCATAAGATCCCAAAAATGAATCTGTTACAGAGAGGCATTCTCAAAATGCAGAAAATTATGGGTATCTCATTTTTTGATAAACTCGAGAAAGATCCCGCTCTGACCAATTTACAGTCGATGAAAGGTGATGTAGTACTGATAGATATTAGGTTAGATCATAAAGGTACTACTCCGAAAAAGAGAAGGAAAGATTATGATAAATTTGCCTATTTCAATTTTGTATTGGACTCCAATAAATATACTGCCGATGTGATTAGATGCATGCGAGCAAGACCTTCTGGATACTTTACTGAATACTTACAACATGACAAGTCACTTCCGGAGGCACTCATTCAAAAAAGTAAGGAGTTGGATTTCAATATTGATTTCTAAGGAATACATCTTTCAACATCGATACAACCTCGACTACAAATTGCTATCTTGCAATCTTTAGATTACCTAAATGTATATAAACTATACCAAAAGTTGGAACTATGAGAATCAGACTGAATCAATGGCTTTTGATTGGCTTTGTTGTAGGATTATATGCATGCCAAAACGAAAATAAAGAGCAAATGGCTTATACATCAAAAATGTATCAAAAAGAGGATATCGCAGCACCTATGGCGAGGAAAGAATCTCATATCATTACGACTCATGGAGATCAGAGAGAAGACAATTACTTTTGGATGAGACTCACAGATGAGCAGAAGACTGCAGAAAAGCTAGACAGTCACACACAAGAAGTGGTGGATTATCTCAATGCAGAGAATGACTATACTGACCAAATTACCGAACATCTAAAGCCTTTTCAAGATACATTATATAATGAAATCGTTGGCAGAATCAAGCAAACTGATATGTCAGTGCCCTATCGTGACAATGGCTATCATTATATAACGAGATACGAAGAAGGCAAAGAATACCCAATCCATGCTCGAAAAAAAGGCAGCATGGAAGCTGAAGAAGAAATCATGTTGAATGTAAATGACTTAGCAGCTGAATACGAATATTATGCGGTAAGTGGACTTTCTGTATCACCAAATAACAAAATCTTAGCATATGGCGAAGATCCAGTCAGTAGAAGACAATATACACTGAGATTTAAAAACCTCGAGACTGGAGAAATGTATGATGATAAGATCGAAAACACGACCGGCGGTGCAACATGGGCCAATGATAATAAAACGATCTTTTATACAAGAAAGGATGATGCCCTGAGATCTTACAAAATATTTAAGCATGTAGTCGGCACCTCTGCTAGTGATGATGTAGAAGTATATCACGAAGCAGATGAAACCTTTAATGCTTTTGTCTACAAGACTAAATCCGAAAAATATATAGTAATTGGATCTTGGGCTACGCTCAGTCAAGAATATCAAATCTTAGATGCCAATAATCCAAATGGCGAACTAAAAATGTTTCAACCAAGGGTAAGAAATCTAGAATATTCCATCGGCCATTATGACGATAAATGGTATATCAGAACTAATAAAGATGGGGCCAAAAACTTTAAGGTAATGACTACCTCGGAAGATGCTACAGAACAAGAAAATTGGAAGGATTATATACCACATCGTGAAGATGTTTTTTTAGAAGGTACTGATTTTTTCAAAGACTATTTTGTGCTTTCTGAAAGAATAGATGGAATCACTAAGATAAGAGTGATGGGATGGGATGGAAGCAATGATCATCACATTGATTTTGGTGAAGATGCATATCTTGCATATACCAGTACAAATCCTGAATTTGGTACGGATCAACTTCGTGTTGGTTTCACATCTTTGACTACACCCAATACGACTTACGATTATGATATGAAATCTCAAAAGTTGAAAAAACTTAAACAACAAGAGGTAGTTGGAGATTTTAATCCGGATGACTATGCATCTGAGCGAATTATGGTAAGTGCTAGAGACGGCGCGAGAGTTCCTTTGTCAATAGTATATAAAAAAGGATTTAAAAAAGATGGTCATCAACCTGTACTACTATACGGCTATGGTTCTTATGGCAATAGTATGGATCCCTATTTTAGCTCTGTGCGCTTAAGTTTATTAGATCGCGGATTTGCTTTTGCGATTGCACACATTAGGGGTGGCCAAGAAATGGGTAGACAATGGTATGAAGATGGTAAATTTCTTAAAAAGAAAAATACTTTTTACGATTTTATAGATTGCGGCAAATACCTCATCGAGAACGATTATACGAGCGAAGAGGGACTCATGGCGATGGGAGGATCTGCAGGAGGTTTGCTGATGGGAGCAGTGATCAATATGGAACCTGATATGTGGAAAGGAGTAGTGGCAGCGGTACCATTTGTAGATGTGGTTTCTACCATGCTAGATGAGAGTATTCCGCTGACTACAGGTGAATTTGATGAATGGGGAAATCCTAAGGATAAAGAATATTATGATTATATAAAATCATATTCGCCGTTAGACAATATCGAAGAAAAAGACTACCCTGCTATGTTGATCACCACAGGCTATCATGATAGTCAAGTACAATATTGGGAGCCTGCCAAATGGATTGCTAAGTTGAGAGATATGAAAACTGACAACAACCCGTTAATGTTGCATACCAATATGGGTGCAGGTCATGGAGGTGCTTCTGGTCGTTTTCAAAGATACAAAGAAACCGCTCTAGAATACGCGTTCTTCTTAGACCTCGTAGGAAAAGCGGACGTTAAGGTAAAAGGATAAACACATTTCTGCGAACTGACTTGAAAAACAATATTGGCTATCGGGTTTCTTTGATATTTGAGCGTTTAA
>CALBEE010000137.1 GCA_937927575.1 uncultured Saprospiraceae bacterium
TAATCACAAGTTTGCGCATTCGAATTGTATGCAAATAGCATAAACAGGCAAATAGAAAAAATCGAGTAAATTTTTCTCATTGGGTCGTCTTTAATGGTTCAAATTCATTCAAATTAATCATAGTTATATACGATTAATTTCATTATATAAAATCGGTTATAATTTGCTCAAATAGTTTGCTATCAATCTGGTACAAATGACATAAATAAATCATATGCTCCTACGCGGTTGAATAACAAACCTATTTACGCTAAAGCTAACTTTTTATACGGAATTTCCCACTGGAACAAGACAAAATTGTTACCAAATGCTATCTACAAATGAGACGAATTCTTCATTCAAAATTGAAAAATTCTGCCTAATAATCACATTCTAAATTGATTATAATTTTAACAATATTAAAAGACTATTTATCCTTTGTATAATAATCAAAAACCTTCGTCACAACCTGACTTCCTAAAGACTTATAATCAGCTCTCACGGCTCTTTCGTTTTTTCCAATCCCCAAAAACAATGCGTCTACTGCACGCTCGGCTAAGAAGTCTGGTAATGTTGCATCCACTTTATTTTTAGCAAACAGATTATAAGCTTTTGCTGCCACTGGCCAATATTGCACTGCTTCTTGACCCTCGAGTGATTCTCCCAATCTAGCACTGTATCGATTTTTCACTGATGCATACATAGCGCTTTTTAAAACTCCCGTAGCTGCGTCTTCGCCGCCTAATACTACAGAAGCTGCATCCTTAAAACTTATTTCTTTGATGGCATCAGTAATAATACCTTCACTCTCATTTAATGCAATACCTGAAGCTCTAGAAATCTGTTGTTTGACTTTATCTACATCGTCTCCATAACCTAGAGCTCCTAGACCTGCTAGTACAGAGTTTAACTCTTTGGGCATCATATCAGAATCACCTTCACTTAAATTCTTAAGCGTATTTATCGTCTTGAATGTACTGCTATTAAGCACTTGCTTTAATGCCAATGCCGTCTCTAAAGCTGAAGGCTTGATACCTAATTTATTAAGTGTAGCACATGATGAAAAAAGGAAAATGGATATAGTAACCAAAAGTATATTTCTCATTATTTCAGAAGATTTCAATATTAAAAAATTAAATATAGTTGATATTATCTATCTTTCTTACGTGATAAGTGTAGAACATCAAAAATTTTCAATTAAAACCAAGCATCCTTTTGGTACCGCTCATGGCATCAGACATGAAACGCCTGCTATACTTATCAGGGTACATTATAAATCGGAAATAGGATATGGAGAAGCTTCAATTCCACCCTATTATCCTGAATCACAAGAATCGGTAATTGACTTTATTAAACATTTAAATCTTGAGCAATTTGCTGGCGACGTTCCTTTAGATAAACTACTTAATCACATTCATACCAAGAAGCAAAATTTTGCCGCAAAAAATGCAATAGATTGTGCGCTTCATGATGCTTGGGCTAAATCTAAAAATAAATCACTTCAAGAAATTCTAATAGGTCCTACATCAGCGAACCAACAATATTCAAGCTTTACTATTGGCTTAGACCAATTGGATGTAATGCTGAATAAATGCAGAGAGGCTTCCGCATTTAAAACGCTAAAAATAAAACTAGATGGCATAGATGACATCGAAAAAATTACTGCCATTAGAGCCATCAGCGACCAAGAGTTAATGGTAGACGCCAACCAGTCTTGGTCTACCGTAAAGGATGCTATCATAAAATCAAAAAAATTATACAGCCTTGGGGTCACGCTTATCGAACAACCTTTCAAAACAGGAGAGTGGCAAAAAAATAAATTACTAAAAGAAGAAGCTCCTGTTCCAATTTTTGCAGATGAAGATATTCAAGGAATCGAAGACTTGGAAATTGCCGCTGAATCTTATGACGGCATCAATATTAAGCTTATGAAATGTGGTGGAATATCACAGGCCTTAAAACTCATTAGGCAGGCACGCGATCTAAATTTAAAAATAATGATAGGGTGTATGACAGAAACTTCTTGCGGCATCAGTGCTTCATGTCAACTTGCAGTATTAGCAGATTATCTTGATTTAGATGGCAACTTATTATTATCAAATGATCCATATCAGACTACAACATCTTCAGGTGGTATTATATCAGTAGATACTTCGCATCCTGGCATAGGATTAATTGATGACTCTACCTTGTGGAAATAATCAATTTAGAAATTATACTTTACCGAGGTCTGTACGAAAACATTGAGTGGTAATCCAGGATAAAAATATCGTGGCGCATTACCACCAAAACTACCTGCGTTGATTAATATCATAGAAGCATACTCATTTGCCAAAATATTATTAAATCCTACATTGGCTGCGAGGTCAAATTTTCCCACTTTCACTTCTTGCGCAATATAAAGATCTAATAAAGAATAGCTATCTGAATAAATGGAATTATCATCGCGCATGGGCATACTATCTACATATTTATATTTTAGACTCACGCCCAATCCTTTGTAACTAGTATTCCATCCTGCAGCTAAAAGATGAGGAATAGCTCCGGTTAAGTCGTTACCCGAGTAGTCATTATTATCATCTACAAAATCAGTAAAAGTAAAACGTTGGTAAGTATAGCCTAAATCAATTTCGGAATTCCAATCCTCATTCAAAATCATTCTGTACTTAGCATCTAGTTCTACTCCTATATGCTTACTGCCACCGGCATTGATACCAATAAACTGATCCACTTCTGTACGTCTGGCTACTAACAAATCTTTTACATCCATTTGATAGATACTAATACCATAATTTAATGAATTTAACGAAGATTGATCCCTATAACCCACCTCATAATTCAATCCAATTTCCGGTTTAATTTCGCTATTGATGAGACCGTCTGGCGTAAGGGTTTCTTCCAAAGTAGGTATACTATATCCATGACTCAGTAAAGCATAAAAATATCTATCTTGACTTATAGCATACTTTAAGTTTAATCGTGGAGAGGCGATCCAGTCATAGTCAAAAGAACCAGATATATTAATAGAGTCTGCATTGAATAGATCATCCAAAGTGTAGTTAGTAAGATTTGCATTCATCCCTGCTTCAATGGTTAGATTCTCAAAAATATTCATACTGTACTGCGCAAACAATTGAGTACTTATCCGATCTTCTTTATTTTCTTGAAATTGGTCTCCTTGAACACCATCTTCTGTTCTGAATAGATTCCAATTATACGCTTCGCTAGACCATTCAAAACCTAGCAGAAACTTGGCGTCCCATCGATTTTCTAAATCATAAGCCAATGTAGATCTTAAACCATAATTTGACGATTCATCATCTAGAATATTAAATGGTCTAGATTCATAGCCATTATAAATATTCGTGAAAAGTGTTGATTTCCAGAGTAATTTATCTATAGCTACCGAACTATAACTAATCCCCATTATGGTCTTAGTATAATCTTCATAGCCATTTACACTTGCCCATGTAAAAGCCGCTTTTTCTGGAGTATTAGTAAAGTCATCACGATTTAGTGAAGAAGGTATTTGAGCATTAATATTGATGTGATGAAGTAAAACAGAAAACTGATGATCGCCATGATTATAGCCTCCTAATAAAGAGTAATTTCTATTATCATAACTATTATTATCTCTATATCCATCTGAGTGATTATATCCTTGCAAGAGCTTCAATCTAAATTTACTATTTGAAACGCTAGCGATATGATTTGATTTTATAAATCCATATTCCCCAATAGCGATTTGAGATTTTACATAATTATCATCCGCCATATTACTGGTATGCAGAAGCATCAATCCGCCCAAACCAGAACCGTAAGCTGTCGCCCCTGGCCCTTTATATAAATCCACACTATGAAGTATCTCTCTGTCAAAATCTTCGATGGTAGTCTCTCCTACTCCATTCGTTAATGGGATATCATCTATATAAGCTCTTAATTTTGTGGTAGAAAATAAAGATCTATTCCCAATACCTCGGACTGTTATTCTATTAGTATTTAAAGTACCTGAATGCATATAGACCCCAGGAATTTCATTGACCGCTGAGGAAATATTAAGGACAGGATTTTGATTTAATAATTTAGAGTCCAAGCGATTATGCGTACGCCCTACTCCGGCCGAAGCAGTAATGTAAACGCTATCCACTTCTATTGAATATGCTAATGTATCTAACTGAGCCAATATCGATTGAGCCAATAAAAGACTACAAAGAAGACTAAATATTTTTTTCAACGTTTTTAATCCTTTACAAATACTTTTGTTATCAAACCTTTATCATTAGCTACAGAAATATAATATTGACCCGAAGGAAGGTCACTAATATTAATAGATTCTGTAGATTTTTGTAGCCGTGTCGAAAAGACAGATGCTCCAGTACCAAAAGAGAAAATTTCTAGATTTTTTCCAACAAAATTCTCAGACAATTCAATGTGAATTATTTCGCTTGCTGGATTTGGAAACACCTTAACGAATTGATCTTTTTTGACTTGATCATCTACATCAACTGTGAAATCCGCATTATAGTATTCTACAATTCTATTGGGGCTACTACCTGGATAATTAGGTCCATTGGTCGCAAAGTATACTGCGCCAGAATGCGGATTAATGCAAAGATCTCTCAATCTACCAAAAGATTCAAAATACCTAGTTTCATTACTTATACTTAGTCCATCTTGACTGATATCAAAAACTGAGATCCTAGGTTGCTGTAAAGAAATTCCACCCAATAATGTTACCATTAATTTATTTTCCCACTCTGGAATGGCCGGATGATTATAGACCAGTAGACCATTTGGAGAAGGTGTATTACTCCATTCGTGAATCGGTTCTCTAACATTATTTTCAGCACAAAAGGCCATTTCAAATCCTGTATTGCATATTCCTAAAACATTAGGCCAACCATAATTTCTTCCTGCTTCTATGATATTTATTTCATCCGAAGTATTAGGACCAAATTCAGAGCTATATACTATACCATTAGAAGCCACAAAGATTCCTTGCGAGTTTCTATGACCCAATGAATACACTAAGCTATTAGGGAAAGGATTATCATCAGGTATACTACCATCTAAGTTCATCCTTAATACTTTACCATTTAAAGAACTACTATTTTGGGGAAGGCTCTGATCACCTTTATCTCCTGTAGTCATCAATATAGTATTATCAGAAAGCAATGCAAGACGAGATCCATTATGGATTCCTCCTCCATCTATATCATCGAGAATTATTTGCTCATTAGTCAATTCAGTTCCATTCCAATCAAACGTACTCAACCGTTCGGTTACTGAAGAAAAACTTCCGTAAGTATATGCCAAATATATTTTAGGATTATTATCCCAGTCAGGATGGAACAACATACCTAATAATCCAGGTTCACCACCTCCATTGATAACTGTATTTCTAATATCTAAAATAGTAGTTGTATTACCAGTTGTAGGATCTACTCTTTTGACTTTCCCTGCTCTCTCAGTAAACCAAATATGATCATCTGGACCCCATTCTAAATCCCATGGAATATCTAAACCTGTCACTACGTCACGTTCGGTAAGCGTGGTATTTCCTACTAAAATAGTCGTTTGCGCAGCAATAAAATTAAACGATATTAAAGTAAGTAATAGGATCTGAAAAATACTTTTCATACACTTGATTTTAGTTGATTGTATTCAATATGCAATCTAAATATAACTACTGAATCACTAACTTAGTGCGATAAGCGATTTTATCACTTTTAACTGACATAAAATATACTCCTTCTAATAGATTATTCTGCTCAATGATATAGCTGTTGCCTTGAAAAGAAATAGATCTTACTAATCTACCTGAAGCATCATAAAGTTCCAAAATATATTGATCAGAAAAATCCAATTCTAAGTAAGTAGTATTTGCAAAAGGATTAGGATAAACAGTAATCTCTTCAGCTGAATAATTTAAGGTGGATACATCCTCAAGAGATACACAATCAATGTCTACATCGCTATCCAACTGTTCGTATTTTACATTTACGAAATCTATGCTTTCTACACAAAGTTCTGATGAAGAAGGATTAGAGTAATATACTTTCAAAATAGGATTGAATACTGCGCTTTTAGGAATATAAGAATTACTCTCTGACATCACTAACAGATGATTAGTATTATCAGATTTCATCATAGCTTCTGCGGTAAAATCGTCTACTAAATTTTCAAGGCTTTCTATTTTTACTCCGTTTATTCTAAATTGGTAAGCCAAAATATCGGAAGATGAATTTCTTAAGGCTAAGACAAAATAATCTGAAGTTACTTCTGAGATTTCAAATTGTACCGGAGTCGTCTCATTATAAATTCCGGCAGGGAAAGTACAATGGTCGTGAGCAGCAGTGCCATCGACATGAGTATGATCATCTCCATACAACATACAATTAGTAAGCATTGCTGCATCGTATACTGTAATTCTCCCATCGCTATTAAGATCACTACACGAAGTAGCTTCTATTTCTTCTAATGCTTGATCAGCATACAAGACCCTATCCAAACCTGACAATTCATTATCACCATCTAAATCTCCTCTCAAAGCTGTACCATTACAATCTCCTTTACAATCAATTTCTGCCTTACCATAAATATTACCAAGACAATCCACATAAGGATCACAATCTTCTACTTGACTCAAAGAAAGCTGGCCTAAAGATCGATCTATTTGAATACATACCTGCGCCCAATTATTTATACTGTCTCTTTCTAACTGTCCTAAAGCGTCAGGACTATTATCCCAATTGACTCTAGTCACGAAGGTATAATTACCATCAGGAATATCCGTAATATCAATCCATTGACAAGCCAGATTTTCATCATAAATATCTATACAACCAGCAGATATCCCCATGAAATTACAACTGTACTTATACATATCTTGCGAAGGACAATTTAAATCAATGACGCAAAATCCATTTTTAAAACCAATGGGTATATACTGTCCAAATTCATCGTATAAAACATACTCCGCATAGCCACCATAATGATAATGATCGTGACAATTATCAAAATCAAATTGATCAGGATTTTCTTCAGGTTGGCCGACAAAAAAATCTGCATCTCCGACGTTGGCGATTACAGTTCTGAAGCTAATAATATCTCTTACACCATAACCGCGCATACAACCTTCATTGATCAAACATTCATCATCATTAGTCTTTTGTCGAATCATAAGCGTGCTCTTAAGCGCTCCTAAATCTATCAACAGATCTGGCTTAGGGCAACTCTCACCCGTTAGATCGCATGATCCATCATCTTCTGTAGCTAGAGGATTATAATTACATGCATCTGGATTAGTACATCCTATAATAGCACTTACGAAAGAAACCGAAATCATATCGCCATTACAAGAAGGATCTTCACTTCTGACTCTGATCCAATATTCATCACCAGCAATCATAATTCCAGACACCTCAGACTGTACACCACAATCTCCATCATCGCCAAAAAAGGTGGTCCCCTCGTGACCATCTACCAATAGAAGATTATCACAACCATCGTACACCCATATTTTGGTATCGCAAATCACATCATCGCAGGTAGATATCTTATAGATGCCATTTACTATGGGCGTAAACGAAAACCATTCCCCAGAAGCTATAAACTCCAATGTTTCTTCACCTATGGTTATGGCCTCTTCGCAACTTTGTCCTGGTGTGCAATCAAAAGAAGTACTTTGCGAACTTTCGAACGAACTAATACTCGCGATAAGCGTACCATCAAACTCCACTGTAGCCATCCCATCACCTGTAAATCCATCCCCAAAAGAATCAAAGATGGTAAAGGTCAAACAAGATCCACTAGCTACACAAAGGCTATCTTCATACAATTGGAAATTTTCTAAATCATCTCCACTGGCCAATTCAGTACCTTGACCATCCACTATATTCCATGAAGTTTCCGCACCGTATTGGTCTGTTTGCACCCTTATGATGATAAGGTTTTCTCCCATAGCACAATCTTGAGCCACCAAAGTGCACACAGACATAAACAGGAAGAAAAATGTTACAATCGACTTCATTTCAGCAATTTATACATCCATAAAAGTCAAATATAAAGTTAATACTTGAGTTGAACCATACGGAAACACCTAAAATATTGACAATAGCCTTTGAAAGACAATCGCCGATATTACTATAGATACTAATTACTTATTGAATTCTTTAAGATAGGCTACTTACTTGATGATAGATTCGTGATACCCAATTGGTATTTATCGGTAGCTTTTAAATACTCTAGATAACTTTGGATCATATTCTCTTTGAGATTAAGGAGCGCAATTTTATGATCTAAAACTTGAATTTCGTGATTGAGTCGAATGGTAGGATTTATAAAAGATTGCTCCTCCATATTATTTATAAGCTGAAGATTTTCTCTTTCAATATTCGTGTACAACCTAAGATAACTGTCATACTCATTCAGCTGAGTCAAGATCGAACTTTTAATATTAATAATTTTTTGCAAAGACTCTTCTTTGCGCTCTTCCATTCTGTATTGCTCTCTTTCCTTTTCTACTTGAAGTTTAGCAATAGACAATTTCTTAGAGGTAAAAAATGGCAAATTAAAACTCATTCCTAGAGAGACACGCTCTTCTAAGTCATTGTCATGAGGTCCTCGATACTGAAGAGCCACAAAGTCTAAAACCCTATTTTGCTCAGCTCTTTCTAACTCCATTTCATTATCCAAAGTCTGAAGATCTAGAAAATCACTTTGCGATACATTGGCTTTACTAGGTAAGATTAGCACTTCTTTTATTGCTTGCATATAGCTCTCTATATCTATCGTATCTGCTGCAATCGAATAATCACCTTCAATAGATTTTGACAATTCTTTCAACACCTTTTCTCTACTGGTCGCCTTTAGCGTTATATAGTTATTGATAGTAGCCATTCTATTCCGTACGGTCAATAAACTAGATAATTTATCCGCATTAATAGCACTTTGCTTTACGGCAACTTTTTCGACATCGTTTAGTAAGTCTAAAATTTCTTTATTCAAGAGAATTCTTCGTGATATAAAATCTTGCTTAATCCAATCTTCATGGATATCTGCTACCTTATCATAGACACGATCTTGCTTTAAATACATTATTTCTTGCTGCCAAGAATTATAAAGTTTTGAAGAAGCTCTTCTTTCGCCAAGTGAAATAGGTCTCAATCTTAAACTATATCGCTGCTCTCTTAATCTCCAGTCACGCGTTTCGGATCTGACATTAATCTCTTCCAACCAAGGCATTTTATATTCATTGGGAATATCTTCTGACTGCTCTTCGTAAACTTTCTTGATTAAATCGTCGATAGAAATAGCTTGCTGAGCCTGTATAGAAATCACGCCAACTATTAGGAATGCCGATATGAGAATTGCTCGTATCATCATCTTACTTGACAGCTACAAGCGTGAGTTTTTCATTTTGTAAGAACCTACTTTCTGATGGCAATCTAATCATGACTTCTCGTCCATAAGTTTTGTACTCCGGTACTTTACGCATACGTGCAGGAATCTCTACAATACGCGACCCAAGACCTATCACCGTACCATCATAGCTTTGATTGACATCTTTGATTGAAGATATTTTAAATTTATCACCCACTTCGACCTTCACTAAATAATCTTCGTGCACATAGGCTTTGACCAAAGTTGGGTTAGGTTCGTAAAAAGAAATCAATGTCCGAAAATCTGTAATATGCTCTCCTTCCTTACAATGAACATTACCAATCAGACCATCAATCGGAGCTACAATTTCCACAGGTATTTCTTTATTATCTTGGTAGTATTGGTATTCTGCTTTTAATCTTTTAATCGCTTCATCATCATCCTTGGTACCTTTAGCAATAATGCTTTCTAGGTTGGTCAGATCCAATCGGTATCTTTTTTCGACATTTTCCCTATCCTGTTCGAGAGCCGCTATCCTTAGCATACTAGGATGATTGGCCGGCAGTTCTTTGATGACATCAACATGCTCAAGACCTTTATATAATTCCCTTTGTTGATTGATCTTATTATTGATCGCCGCAATTTCTGTCTCGATATTTCCTATTTTCTGAAGGTACGAAGCTTCCAAAGTTTTGAGCTTACCTTGTTGCTCTGACTTCCAGATTCTCTTTTTAGCATTGATCTCACTCACCTTCATATCTTGATCTTCAAATCTCAGATCACTATCTAATCTTTTAGCTTTAAGCAATAACTCTCCAGCTTTTACTGATTGACCAGAAAGAACATTAAGTTCTTCAACCATCACCGGAAAATTTAGATTTATTTCGGTTTCTTTAGTTTCGGCAAACCCAAAGAGCGTTAGCTCCTCTTGGTAGTATTTACCATTAAGCATCCAAATAGCTCCTACTGCTAATACGATTAATATAAGATAAGGAAACTTCATAATTACATCTTATTATTTTCCTTGCTAAATTTCACTCTGACTTCATTAAACTCTTCATGAGCTTCCAATGCTTCACTCAAATCATAAGCTTGATACTTATTACGTAACTTGATCAAATACGTGAGTTCTTGAAGGTGATCTCGATTGATATAACTGATATGCTTGATACCTGCCTCATCCAAGGTAACCACCTTTTTGGGGCTTAAAAATCTATATTGGTCTAAGTCAAAACCGTTACAATATTTGTTCAAAAGTTTATTAAGCTTATTGCGTGAATTTACATCCTTGGGGATCTGGATCTTTAGAGTACCGACCAATTCGTTAGTTTGACCTAAAGGCGTATAACTTATTAATAAAGCAGTAATACAAAATCCAACTGTACCTGCCACAGCAATTGCAAATCCATACACTCCACATGATATACCTACCGCTAATGAAGCAAACATGAAAACCATATTTCTCGGATTATCCAAGGCGGTTCTAAATCTAATAATGGAGAAGACCCCAATCATTCCAAGGCCTAGGCCTACACTATCTCCAATAGCTTGCATTACTGTAGAAGCTACTATTGATATCAAGGCTAATGACTGTAAGAAATTTGCTGATTTTTTTACACCGCGAGTCGTAAAATCGTAGGTAACTACTATAAGGGACGATAATACAAAAGCAATAAGCACAGTCATGACGACTGTAAGCCAATTGGTATTCCCATTAGTACTCTGCAATATCAGCTGATCGAACATCAGAATATATCTTTCACTGTTTTAACCATTGCGACGCTATGATCTAAAAAAAAATGTCGCTACCACTGATTAGTCGATAAATGAGATCAAATCCCCTATATCATTCCTTCAGTGCTTGCAAATATGTGAAATATAACCTGAATGTTACAATCTGTATTGTACTCTAAGTGTAATATAGAAGCTATGAAGTTAATTATAAGCTGAACTACTACATTGGAAGTTGTTGGACTCTTTCGATATCACTAAGCAACTGATCTGGTTTTTTATAGCCTGGGACTGCTATAATCTTGATTTTATCTTCATTATAATAGACAATAGAAGGATAAGACATTTGGCCTTCCAACATGTCTCTTGCTAAGGTATTATATCCTTTTCTTCCTCCAGCTTTCCATTCGTAGGTTCTGCCTTCGAACTGAACTGGCTCTTTTTGCTCTGCGTTAAATTTAATCAAGTGGTAATTTTCCTGTAGATAAGCCACCACTTTAGGATCAGTAAAAGTATGCTTATCCATGATTTTGCAGTAACCACACCAGTCGGTATAAACGTCTACCAAAACCCCTTTTTTACCAGCCATATCTAATCTATCCAATTCGTCGATACTCATCCATTCGAGGTGAGAAGATGCTACAGACTTTGTTTGCAGGGTCTTTTCATTATTAGCACCTGCAATAGATTGATCTTTGCATGATGAAAAAAATGCTAGACCTAAGACTAGAATAAGAGAATAATACTTCATTTCGATACCATTTATATTTACAAATGTACTTCTTTATGAATATCCCAAACGCTATGAAAGAGTTAAAAGCTAGAAGTAAGAATACTTAGAGAACTGCTGCATAATGAAAAATAACATATACTTTATTATTATATAATTAAAAATACTATATATTTATATTGCAATCAAACGAGATCGCATTATTCTCTATTTACCCGAGATCATTTTCCTTATGCTCTATTAAGTGATTAGTTTGGTTGTGTTGCCAGTTATCCCAAGGGCAACAATTACTAAAAACACCTACACTATTGCTCCCAAGTAATAGTATAGGTACAACAGATATAAGAAAAAACGAGAGACCATCTCGATCAAAGGTAGATATGTGCGAAAATGCTGCGAGTATTACACACTAATAACCAAAACTCGCTTAGCAGTAAAGTTGACTGCTCTCCTCGAAAACAGTATTTGCCGATTTGGCTTTTAAAAATTGAAGAGAATGGAACACTTAACAACTTAGGACCTCAGATACGCCAACTGAGGTTCTTTTTATTTACATTGCCTTTAAACGAAACCGAAAGATTCAAAATGGCAAAATCATTCCATACTAAATCGATACTCGTCAAAAACGATTCTCATCTCTACCCTTTACAATTTTACATTGATGACAGTATCGTCGAAAATCTAAAAAAGCAAAAAATCAAGCGGCTACAAGTCAGTATTAATGGTCACAAAAAAATCACTGGCTCTCTTATTTCTGGTGGGGACCATCAATATTTTTTCAAGATCAATAAGACGCAAATGAAAAAATTCTCTCTATCTATTGGTGATGAAGCTTCTTTAGAGATTATACCAGACGAAAGCGAATATGGCATGCCTTTGCCTCCAGAATTTACAGCAATTTGGGAAATTGATGATGAAGCCAAAACACTATTTCATTCACTTACTCCAGGCAAGCAACGCAATCTAATATACCTAGTAGACAAAGTCAAAAGTCTTGAGATCAGAGCACGAAAAGCAACGATCATCATGGAACATCTAAAAATAAATGCAGGCCAACTAGATTTTAAAGTATTAAACGAAAGTCTAAAAGTAAGATAATCAAGTTTCCCACTTTGTAAATCTAGATTATTCCAACTGATCAGGGTAAACATTTCTTCTTTGAGCCTTGTTTTATGGCTATTGCTTACTTAATCATTTATAATTACTCAAATGAGATCTTCCATTTATATCACCGTACTATTCACTTTTAGCTTATTTACTTGTGGCAATAATAGTAGCAATATCGTATCTCAAAATTCTAATTCAGCATCTTTAGACCCGATATGGTTTGAAGGAAATGCAGAAATAAGTTCTTTCGAATTACAGCAAAATAGATACAATAGTATTCATAAAGGTGAAGCGGTTTTAATATTTGTAACAGAACCCTTTCTTACCGACAAACAAGTGAAAAACGATAGCGGCAAGTCTAAAAATAGTGTATCGATATTAAAAAATAATCAGATAAGAAGGTTTACAACAGGAATTTACGACTACTCCATTTTTACTTCCATATTTACAGACCCTGAAAATCTCAATACCTATAAGGTAAGCAATAGTTCTCAAGATTGGTGTGGACAAACTTTTTCACAAATTAACAAAAGTGATCAAGGTTATCAATTTCAATTACACTCCTATTTCGAATTTGAAGGAGATCAAAAAGTAGATATTGAACAAGCCGTATTAGAAGACGAATTATATAACCTTATAAGAATTAATGAAAAGAATTTAACTATTGGAGCGTTTAAAATAATACTAGCTAGTCATACGGCTAGACTACTACATAAATCCATGAATCCTGTAGATGCAATAGGTACCTTAGAAACATACAAAGGTACTGATATGGAAGGTCAAAGTTTAAAAGCATATAAGGTCGTTATGCCTTCATTGCAAAGAGAATTAGAAATCATCTACGATGCGGAATCTACAACTAATGAAATTGTAGGATGGAAAGATAGTTCTCCATCTGTATTCGACAATACAGTCAGAACAACTATAGCCAAACGAAAAAATATAATATGGTCACCATATTGGAATCTTAATCATGCGAATGATATTGCTGATCGAAAAAAACTTCTTCTTAAAAATTTCTAATTATAAAATATCGAATTTAACAAGGCTTACTCATTAATATTTCTCCATAGCTTTACTACTTCCACAGCTTCTTTTACGTCGTGAACACGCAAAATATTTGCGTCTCTTTCTAATAGGTACATATGTAAAGCTGTAGTGCCATTCAATGCATTAGCTGCTTCCACATTCAAAGTGCGTTGTATAGTAGACTTGCGAGAGATACCCGCTAATATTGGACAATCAAACATCTTAAAAGCGCCCAAGTCTTTCATCAACTTGAAGTTATGCACATCCAATTTACCGAAACCAAATCCAGGATCTATAATAATGTCATGAATACCCTTTGATCTTAAATTTCTAATTTGATTGCTTATGTAAGCCAAAACTTCCATGGTCACATTTTCGTAAGAAGCTTGATCTTGCATATGATCTGGAGTGCCTTTCATATGCATAAGAATATAAGGCACTTTAAATTCGGCTACTACGTCTATTAATGAATGATCGATATGGCCTCCAGAAATATCATTAATCATATTCGCGCCTGATAGTAGACATTCTTTAGCTACACTCGCTCTCACTGTATCTATGGAAAGAATAGTATCTGGCAAGGCTTTTCTAATAGCTTTAAGTATTGGTAAGATTCTCGCTAATTCCTCTTCGACAGTTATAATTTCTGCACCAGGCCTACTACTCATTGCACCAAGATCCAAAATTTGTGCACCTTCTTCAACCATCCTTTCTGCAATTCTTATGGCAGCATCTGCAGTATTTACTCTTGATTCTTTATGAAAGGAATCAGGTGTAATATTGAGAATACCCATTATAGCAGGAGCTGATAAATCAAGCAGTTTTTCGTTACAGTTTAAAATCATATTAGTAAAGGTAATAAGCTGAATGCGACTATTCTAAAACGCAGAAGTATTGTTAAATGGCTTCGATCATTTTATTCGAACATCGGCGCATTATTTTTGTATTGTTAATAATGTCTGTGGATCATAGAAAATACAAGACAAAGGAAATTTAGCACTTTACTTCATACAAAAATCGAATATGCTTTTAGACGAAAAATATTGGACCGAAAGATATATCAATGGAAATGATCGATGGGATATAGGTCACATTTCCACTCCCATTAAGGAATATATCGATCAACTTGAAGATAAGAATATCAAGATCCTTATACCTGGAGCCGGAAACAGCCACGAAGCGGAATACATCTTTAATCAAGGCTTTAAAAACTTATACGTCTGTGACTTATCTGCGGCTCCTTTACATAATCTTAAGTCGAGAGTACCGGATTTTCCCCCAAATCAAATGATTAAAGGAGATTTTTTTGATATTACAGACACTTTTGATTTAGTATTAGAACAAACTTTTTTTTGTGCTTTAAATCCCAATTTAAGACCTAAGTATGTCTCTCAGATGGCAAAGCTTCTACAGCCAAATGGAAAACTTGTCGGATTGCTATTTTCCAAGATAATGGAAAGAGAAGGACCACCTTTTGGAGGAATCAAAGAGGATTATATAAAGTTATTCTCTGGAAAATTCGAAATCAAAGTAATGTCACCCTGTACCAATAGCATCGGACCAAGGATGGATTCAGAACTATTCATCCATATGCAGCCGAAGTAATATCGTCCATTGGATCAAATGTATATATGATTAATTCTCTCTAAAGCGATTACACAATAAGATTATTCCTAATGAGTTAAATTATTGTCGTTAAGAATTCTATAACATCAATTACGACACAGAATACTAAAGAAGATTTATCTTTGCAATTGGTTGAAAATTAAGCAAATAAGCTATGATAAGAATCAGCGAAGCCCTATTATTACAGGGTGATTGATAAAATCATGGCAATAACAATATAAATTAAGATTTACAGTGAATCAGAATAGTCCCAAAACTACAGGGAAGAAATGGTCGATGTTAGATGTTGTAGGGGCGTTGACTATTACTGCTCTACTGATAGCTTCATATTATTTCATTCCAAAACTTGCTGTCGAAAGTGAAGCCAAATCTGTGGTTCCTACTGAGCAAGCTGAAAGTTTAGTTAAGTTTGGATTCAATACAGAAAATTACGTTCTGGAAGCTTACAAAATGGCCAAAAACCAATTTGTTGGAGATATCTTATACAAAAATGGAATTAGCTATACTGATATTGCAGCTCTAGAAAATGAAGCCACTGACATCTATAATGTGAGAAAGATTAGAGCCGGCAAAAACTACCATATCGTAAGAAAAGATAGCTGCGGTCCTGCATGTGCTTTTATATATGAGCCTGATCCACTAAGATATGTGGTATATGATCTAAGAGACTCTGTGGAAGTCAAAATCAATGAACGAGAATTTGTTACTTGTATAGAAACGGCTTCTGGAAGAGTAGAATCATCATTATGGGGTGCAATGACTGATCAAAATTTAGATTTTGGATTAGTAGATCTAATGGAAGACGCATTAGCCTCATCTGTGGATTTTTATAGGACTCAATTCGGTGATGAGTTTAAATTAATCTACGAACGAAAATATATTGATGATAAGCCAGTCTCATTAGGTAGATTATTAGGCGCTTACTATAAGAATGAATATGGAGAGTATTATTCTATTCTTTACGAAAATGATAAGTACGAAGGGTATTATGATGGAGAAGGCAGACCGACTCAGAAAGCCTTCCTTAGATCTCCAGTGCGATACTCACGAATATCTTCTAGATTTAATAGAAGAAGATTTCACCCGATCAAGAAAAGAAGAATTCCCCATCTAGGTACTGATTATGCAGCACCTTACGGAACGCCTATTCGCGCAGTTGCAGATGGTGTCATCACTAAAGCTACATACGCTCGAAACAACGGAAAGTATGTCAAAATGAGACATGATCGAGTTTACGAAACGCAATACTTGCACATGCAAAAATTTGCTGCGGGTATAAGACCAGGAGTAAAAGTAAAGCAAGGTCAAACCATTGGTTATGTAGGATCTACTGGACTAGCGACTGGACCCCATGTATGTTTCCGGTTTTGGAAAAACAAAAAACAGATCAACCACTTAAGAGAAAATTTCCCTCCTGCCGATCCTATGGACGAATCTGAATTGCCAGCATTTTATCAACAAAGAGATAAAATCAAAGCATTCTTAGATATGATCGATCCTGTAGATCCTGAGTTGATGGCTGACAATCAATTGTAATATATTATTGTTTTCAGGCCAATGCCACTTGTCAAACTCTACTGGCTAGAATATAATTTTGGCAATCATAATTTTCTAATGGAGTTATCATCTCTTGCAGTTTACCTTACAGATGCAATACAGAATGACTAAGGCAATATATCGCTATGAAATACCAAACCTTCGAACCACAATCTGAATTATCAAGTGTAGTACAATGCTATTGGACATTAGAAGTTCCTTCAAATAAAGATTCTGAAAAACAAAGAATTGTTCCGGATGGCACCATAGAAATGGCTTTCATATTAGGTGATGACATTAAAAGATTCACTAGCGAAAATGATTTTATTATTCAGCCAAGAGCTATGGTATTGGGGCAGACTGTAAAACCATTTTATATTCAGCCTATCGGAGAAGTAAATACATTCGCAATTAGATTTTACCCATACGGTTTTGCAAATTTCATAAAAACCGACATTAAAGATCTTATCAATAAAGAAACTCCATTGGAAGATCTATTTGCAAAAGAAGAAGCGCAAGAATTAGAACATGCAATAATCAACGCCTCGAATACAAAAGAAAGAATTGATATTATCGAAAATTTTCTCAATACTCAATTATCAAAATCTTCTACCATTGATAAAATCGTTTCGAGTACTGTAAATGACATTATTTTATCTAATGGAAGTATGGCTATCAACGACCTTTTAAAGAAGCATAACTCGAGTCGAAGACAATTAGAAAGAAAATTTTCAAAGCAAGTAGGACTTAGCCCCAAACAATTAGGAAAGGTAATTAGACTTCAAGCTGCATTAAAACTAATCATCAGCAACGACGCCAAAAATCTGACTCAAATTGCCTATACAAGTGACTATTATGATCAAGCTCATTTCATAAAAGACTTTCAAGAGTTTACAGGTACCAATCCCAAAAATTATTTAAATAATAAAGAACTAGAACTTTCAACTCTCTTCTACGCTTCGGACTAAGTGTCGCATTTTTACAATTTTCGATTACATCTCGTCTTTACATTCGCATATGCTAAACAATTAAAAACTAATTTTTAATGTATAAGAATATGCTAATCTTGCTGTTAATGACTTTAGGAGCATTAACCGCCTGCAAATCACAAAATGAAATTAATCTAGAAAAAAATCTAAAGTCAAAAAACATGAACAACCTTATTTCCATCTTCGAAATACCCGCAACTGATATTCCAAGAGCAATTAAATTCTATAAAGAAATTCTCAATATTGAAATCGAAGAATTAGAATTTCCAGGTATGCATATGGGGCTTTTTCCTGTAGCAGATCAATTAACAGTTGGTGTATTAATAAAAGGTGAAGACCAAATTCCTTCTGCCAATGGTATCACTATCTACCTTAATGCTGGAAAAGATCTACAAGTCGTACTTGATAAAATAACCATCAATGGTGGAGAAATCAAAGTACCCAAAACTGCTCATGCCGATGAAAGTGGTTACTTTGCAATTTTTATAGATTCTGAAGGAAATAGATTAGGCCTTCATTCAATAAACTAAAATTATTCAATGATCAAGATTGAATATCAAGTAATAGAAGGTTGAAGTTGATGACTGATGAACTGGCTTAGTTTGAAATATGCCTGCAAGATTAATTCAATATATTTTCAATCTAATTTTATATAGATGCTTTTAAGATAAGCACCTTCTGCAAAGGAGATTGGGTGATCAATATCGTGATAGGTGCGATCTAAGACTTTATAAAATCTATTACTCTTGTCTAACTCTTCCATGACAAGATCATAAAACATGTCTTTATCCACTCTACTAGAACATGATGCGCTTAATAATATACCACCGTTTGCTACCAAAGGAATAGCCATCTTAGTTAATCGTTTATAACTATTAATGGCAGCTGTCACATCCGCGGCACTTTTTGCAAATGATGGCGGATCAACAATCACGATATCAAATACTTGTTTTTCTTCTTGAAGTTTTTGCATTCCTTCAAAAGCATCTATCGGCATTACTTCATGATGAGCGGAGAGTTTATTTAGCGATACATTATGCTTTGCCATTTCCAAAGCCTGCTTACTGATGTCAAGACTTACAACTCGTTTCGCTCCTCCTGCCAAGGCATGCACGGAAAAACCGCCAGCATAAGAGAATATATCGAGAACAGATTTACCATCTGCCAACTCACCTACTCTCCTTCGATTTTCCCTATGATCCAGAAAATATCCTGTTTTATGTCCTTTGATTACATGCGCTGAAAAAAGAACACCATGCTCCCTAAAGATTACAATAGGATCTTTTAATATTCCATAAAGTACCTGACCATCTTCATATTGCTGCTGCAATTTTTGAACATTGCGACTAAGACGCAACACTACCGTATTAGCCTTAGAATGATTAATCACCGCATCTACTATGTCCTGTAAATGATTTTGCCAAATCAAGGAATATAATTTGATCACTGCTACATCTGCATAAATATCTACTATGAGAGAAGGCATACCATCATTTTCCCCAAATAATAACCGATAACTATTTGTATCTGATTCTAACAAAGGGAGTCTACGATTATAAGCCTGCGCTATCTTAGATGCGATCCATTCTTGATTAATGTTAGCTCCTCCATTATGATGCAATAACTTAATTCTTATAGGAGAATGAGGATCATATAGTCCTACGCCTATTACTTTATTAGACTTCGTTCCGTAGATGATCGCTATATCTCCAGCGCTGCCTTCTTTACTTAATTTGGTGATTGCTTTTTCGAATATCCACGGATGACCAGAACGTACAAAGCGCTCTCCTGCTTTGGATAGTTTGATAGCTAGTCTTTGGATTTCGTTTGACATAGGTGCAAATGTAAGGATAAAGTTTGTTCGCTGTTCTTATCGAAAGCGTCTGTTTAATACAGAATACCTAAAGTGAAAATACAATCATGAAATTTCTAATCCTAAGGCATTACTGCAAGAAGAGATGGCTGAGATAAATGGCTTACAAATAATTTTTATGCCCTTACCTATGATTATATACTTTAGTGAACTCACCCATCACTATATAGATTTATGACCACAAAAAGTAATATAAAAAAAGGACGCCCTTCTTAAAAAGAACATCCTTTACCTAATCTAATATTTTACAGAAAAGCTTTTACTCTTCTTCTCCAGTAATATCTTCTATTTTATCTGCCACTACTTCGCCTAGATCTTTAGCAGCTTCTATCGCACCACCCACCATTCCAGCGAGTGCTCCCATCATACCTCCTGCTTTAGTATCAGCCTTTGTATCTGTCTTCGCCTCATTATTATCAGCCAAAGATTCTTTTACATCATCAACTTTCTCTTCTACTTCATCAGCCACTTTCGCACTTACTTCTTTCACTTTATCTACAGCCTCCTCTACCGTTGAAGTAATTTTGTCCATCAAAGATTTTGCTTTATCTCCAACTTTCTCTTCTTCCATTTTACTTTCAACTGCATCCATAGCAGATTCACCTGCGTCCTTTACTTTTTCGATGGTATCACTGACAGCATCTTTTACAGCATCTAATATTGAACCAGAGCCTTCACCTCCTTTGTCAGTATCCGAAAAACTCGCTTTTACATCCTCTACTTTGCCTTCTACTTTATCAGCTACTACAGTTGTAATTGCCTTTACAGTATCCGAAACATTTTCTAAAGCTTCACCCATAGTGGACGAAATAGCATCTAACAGAGATTCTTCTTTTGGTGCTTCTTCTTTAACTACATCATCAGTCGCATCCACTTGAGGTGCTTCTGCCGTAAGCAGTTCTTCTACTTTTTCACCAGTAGACTTTGGTTCATCTGCCACTGCATTTTTAGCTGCTCTTTTCTTTTTGGTCGCTGCTATATTTTCTGCTGCCTTCTTAAGTTCAGCTTCTTGTTCGGGTGTACGATTACTTTGCTTTGAAGCTATTTCTTCCTGCACCTTAGCTTTTAATTCTTTAGCGACTTCTTTAGATTTTGCTTTCTCTGCTCTAGCTGCTTCTTTTGCTTTTTCACGCTCCATTCTCTGCTCTAGCTCCACTTTAGTTTTGAGCATATCATCAAGCTTTACTTGCTTAGAGTTGATTCGTTCATCGATCATCACCAATTTAGCTTGTCTAATTTGAGCTTCCAATTGACCGTCAGTATTATTAATTCTTTTGGTTTGGAAATTCTTTTCGTTTACATCTTTTTTGATCGATCCTTGCATTCTATTAATCGCTGAGATCAGGCCGTTATATCTTCCTTCCAATCTACTAGTAGCATTATTACCTCCGCTAGCCTTATCACCAAATCGCTTCTCTTTTACCGCCTTAAATGATCTATCTATTTTTTTCCAAATATCATTTCTATCGTCTCTTGTAAAAGCCGCATCTTTAACTTTAGCCTGTAGTTTTTTTAACTCCTCAAATATGGGCTTGAGGCCAAGACCTTTTTCTATTTTTTCATCTATAGCCGCTAGCTTCTCCTTAAACTCTTTAGCGACTACTTTAGATTGTTTCTTAAATTCTGTGTCCGCAGTTTTCTTCAAAGCTTTCATCGAATCAAATAATTCGTTAGTCTTTGATCTTAATTTTCCTGCATGCTCACGAAACAAATTTTTATCCTGAACTTGATTTTGCACCTTAGTCCAAAATGTCTTCAACTCTTCCCATAGAGTGCTGTCAAAATTAGTAAGTGTGTCCACTTTATCTTTGAAGTCTTCTACCTCACCACGATACATCTCGTATAACTTAGAGGATAATACTACAAAATGCCATTCTGCTTTCGCTCTTGATATAACATCTGTTCTTTCTACTTTGATATCATCCGGCAACAAGCCATCCGCCACAGATAACTCTCTGATGATCTCTTCTCTTTCTGCTGGCCAAATCATTTCTTTGCCATCTCTCCAATTATCCATCATCATCTTATACACTTCTTCTGTTGCTGCCGCTTCAGGAATTTTGTGTATTAATACTTTGTTTTCTTTGTCTACGAGTTCAACTCCTATTAATAGTTTCTCGTCTTTTTCGTTTGCTCCCCAGAGCACAATCTTTGTCTTCATAATAACTTCGTACTTTCTGTCGTGCGGCTCACTAGCCGTTTCCATTTACTAATTTCAGTGTGTTTGTGTCGTGTCCGGTATTACCAGACTTTACTATTAGATTCCTATACAAAAATGAGTCCATTAGGCAAATTCACTATGTATAAGGCTTACAAATGTATGATATACTGCGGAAAAATGCACCATCTAGGATTTCTGACTATTTTTAGCTAATTAAATTGGCCAATTATGAAATTGAAATTCCCTTCTGCCCAGACCATTTTATTCATCATTGCTGGACTAGTCGCTATTATGACTTGGCTTGTTCCTGCAGGAAAGTATGATAGCCTTTCTTATAATAAAACAAGTGAAAAACTTGAAAGATCTGGTAGTGGTCAAACTACAGAACTTGCCGCAAATCAAGAAACTCTGGACGAATTAGGCATTAAAATACCTATTGAAAATTTTACGGATGGTAGCATCTATAAAGCCATCGGAATACCTAATACTTATAAAGAAGTAGAATCCAATCCTCAAGATTTTGCTGCCTTTCTCAAATCGCCTATTAAAGGAATTATCGCTGCGGCAGATATCATATTTCTAGTATTAATCATTGGTGGATTGATAGGCATCATGAATCTTTCTGGAGCTTTTGATTCGGGTATATCCAAATTAGCCTCTGCGTTAAAGGGAAGAGAATATTTATTGATCATACTCGTAACTGGATTGGTAGCAGCAGGAGGAACGACCTTCGGATTAGCTGAAGAAACTATGGCTTTCTATCCTATATTGATTCCTGTATTTATTGCAGCGAGATATGATGCTATCGTTGGCCTCGCTAGTGTTTTTCTGGGATCTGCTATTGGTACTATGTGTTCTACTATTAATCCATTCTCAGCCATTATAGCATCAGATGCCGCTGGTATTAATTGGACCACTGGCTTATTGGGAAGGGTGCTCATGCTGGGCATCTGTCTCTTGATTACTATTGTATACATCATGCGATATGCTAAGAAGGTTAAAAATGACCCTTCGAAGTCCATCGTCTACGATCAGAAGGAAGAGCTGGAAACCAAATTTGGCTTCGATACCAGCAAAAAATTAGACTTAACTGGAAGACACAAATTAATCCTAACTGTATTTACGCTTTCTTTTGTGATTATGATCATTGGTGTATCCAAGTTAGATTGGTGGTATGTCGAGATGACTACTGTCTTTTTAGTGGGGTCTATCATCATTGGTTTTCTAGCTCAACTAAAAGAAAGCGAGTTTTTAGCTGCCTTTGCGAAAGGTGCAGGCGACTTACTTTCGGTGGCTTTTATCATTGGAATCGCGCGCGGCGTATCTATTATCATGGATGACGGACAGATTAGCGATACTATGCTTCATTATGCTAGTGGAATGACAGAAGGAATGAATAGAGGAATCTTTGCGAATGTAATGATGGTCGTCTATAGTGGTCTTTCTTTTTTCATACCCTCTTCTTCTGGAATGGCCGTTTTGACCATGCCTGTAATGGCACCCTTAGCCGATACCGTTGGTGTAGGCAGAGAGGTCGTAGTCAATTGCTATCAATACGGAATGGGACTCTTTTACTTAATTAATCCTACTGGATTGATATTAGCATCACTGGCAGTAGTGAATATCGGATTTGATAAATGGTTGAAGTTTATCATGCCTTTGTTTGCAATATTAGTATTGGTTACGATGGCCGTTTTGACAGTTAGTGTTTATCTCTAGCGCATTGATATGAGAAGCCTAAATTTGAGAAAGGAAGGTCAAATGCCTATTGCCTATCTAAATTCTAATCTTTCTTCTTTTTCTTATCT
Organism: uncultured Saprospiraceae bacterium; assembly: GCA_937927575.1. Taxonomy (GTDB): domain Bacteria; phylum Bacteroidota; class Bacteroidia; order Chitinophagales; family Saprospiraceae; genus UBA1994. Next base: position 23,954 of record CALBEE010000137.1, read on the forward strand.
TTGCACCCTTATTTAGACATCATAATCAACAACATATATCGATGAGTAAAATCATATACACTATCACGGATGAAGCGCCATACTTAGCGACGCATTCATTCTTACCTATTGTAGAAGCTTATACAGCTCAGGCAGGAATCGAATTAGAGACCAAAGACATTTCATTAGCAGGACGTATACTAGCTGTATTTCCTGACTACCTGAGCGATGAGCAAAAAGTTAGCGACGATCTTGCCTACTTAGGTGATTTAGCTAAAAAACCAGAAGCTAACATCATCAAATTACCAAATATATCGGCTTCCGTTCCTCAACTGAAAGCAGCTATAAAGGAATTACAAGATGATGGGTATGCAATTCCTAGCTTCCCTGATGATGCGCAGACAGATGAAGAAAAAGCTATACTCGCTAGATATAACAAGGTGAAAGGTAGTGCTGTAAATCCAGTGCTTAGAGAAGGTAATTCTGATCGTAGAGCACCTAAGCCAGTAAAAGCATTTGCTCGTAAGCACCCTCATAGAATGGGCACTTGGTCAATAGATTCTAAGTCGCATGTAGCTACGATGTCTCATGGTGATTTCAGACATACTGAAAAATCTCTTACGACGGATAGTGAAATGTCTGTAGACATAGTACACATTAATAATGTAGGTGATATCAAAATATTAAAAAGTGGATTAGCACTTCAAAAAGGAGAGGTAATAGATGCGGCTGTGATGAGCAAGAAGGCTCTTACTAATTTCTTAAGCGAACAAATCGCCGATGCTAAATCTAAAGACGTACTTTTCTCGCTGCACATGAAAGCGACGATGATGAAAGTCTCTGACCCTATTATTTTCGGTCATGCTGTAGAAGCCTTCTTCGCTCCAGTATTCGAAAAACATGGAGAGACTTTTGAAAAAATTGGCGTAAACGTAAGAAATGGATTTGGCAACTTGATAGCTAACCTTAGTGAAGTATCAGATGAAAAAAGAGCTGAGATCGAAGCGGATATTCAAGCTTGTTATGATTCACGACCAGATTTGGCTATGGTTGATTCTGATAAAGGGATCACTAACCTTCATGTACCTTCAGATGTAATTATTGATGCTTCTATGCCTGCGATGATTCGTACTAGTGGTCAGATGTGGGATAAAAACGGCAATCAAAAAGATGCTAAAGCAGTAATTCCAGATAGCTCTTATGCAGGTATCTATCAAGCTACTATAGACAATTGTAAAAACTATGGTGCATTGAATCCTACTACTATGGGTACTGTACCTAATGTGGGTCTAATGGCACAAAAAGCTGAAGAGTACGGATCACATGATAAGACATTCGAAATGTCTGAAGGTGGATCAGTAAAGGTCATCACCAGTGCAGGAAAATGTATCATATCACATGATGTAGAAGAAGGTGATATCTGGAGAATGTGTCAAGTAAAAGATGCACCGATCCAAGATTGGGTAAAGTTAGCGGTATCAAGAGCCAGAGCAACAGATACACCCATCGTATTTTGGTTGGATAAAGACAGAGCACATGATGCAGAATTGATTACCAAAGTAAATGCTTACCTACCTAATCACGATACGGAAGGACTTGAAATTCATACCATGTCTCCGGTAGAAGCGACTAAATTTTCTTTAGAAAGAATCAGAAAAGGTCAAGATACGATATCTGTAACGGGTAATGTATTACGAGATTATAATACTGACCTTTTCCCTATTTTAGAATTAGGAACATCAGCGAAAATGTTATCCATCGTACCACTAATGAATGGTGGCGGATTATTCGAAACAGGAGCTGGTGGATCTGCACCAAAGCATATCCAACAATTACTCAAAGAGAATCACTTAAGATGGGATTCGTTAGGAGAGTTCTTGGCGCTCGCTGTATCTCTTGATCACTTAGGAGAAAAGTTTGATAATAAAAAAGCGAACATATTAGGTGAAGCATTAGACAAAGCAACTACTGAATATTTAGATAACGATAAGTCACCTTCTAGAAAAGTAAATGAGCATGACAACAGAGGAAGTCATTATTATGTAGCAATGTATTGGGCACAAGCTCTAGCTTCACAAACTGATGACGCGGATCTAGCTGCTACTTTCGCTCCTATTGCAGAAGCCCTTGCTGCTAATGAAGAAAAGATTAATGAAGAGCTTATCTCTGTACAAGGCAATGCTGTCAATATCGATGGATATTACTCTACTAATAGA
>CALBEE010000138.1 GCA_937927575.1 uncultured Saprospiraceae bacterium
TCATACATCTAATGCCTTAAAAATCGGCCAGCGAATCATCAAATCAATGAAAATAGCAGCGTAAATTTATCTGCACAATACTAGTTTCATTTTGAAGCACTAGATTCCTATGCCCTTACTTCTGAATATCCCTAACTAATGATAAAGGTCAAGAATTAAGTAGGAAAATAATAATCGACTAATAACGTATAACTTCTTCAGGGTTGTCACTATTGGGCTTACCGGTCGGAAGTAACGTTGAAAGAGAATTTCATGTCTGATATCTAAGTAGGACAACAAAGAGCAGCGATTGGTGAGCAGAATTTTTATATCAGAAGTTCTTAATCCAATATCTGCAACTTAGCAAATTGTAACATGATTCTCTTTTCTGCATTATCACTAAGTTGACCGAAAACGATAGTCGCTACGAATCGATCGTCGATACTTTTCACTATACCTTCTCCAAATTTCATATGAAGTACTTTCATTCCTTCTTTGATGGTTTCTGATGGACTAGGTTTAAAGTCTTTGGGGTCTACGGCGAGTGATTTAGGCGCTCTAGTAATTTTCTTAAAATTACCTAAGAGTTTTGGAGTGCCTAAACCACCTCCACCACCAGTTTCATTTCCACCCATATTTCTTTTAATACTACTAATAGCATCTATACTACTTTCCGGTACTTCTTCAAGAAATCTACTAGCATCATTATATCGCATCTGTCCATACTGGTAACGACTATTGGCAAAACTTAATGTAAGGTGTGCCTCTGCTCTTGTAATGGCTACATAAAACAATCTTCTTTCTTCGTCTATTTGCTCAGGCGATGACATAGACATATAAGAAGGGAAAAGATTTTCTTCTAGACCTACTACGAATACGGATTTATATTCTAGTCCTTTAGCAGCATGAACGGACATTAAAGTTACCGTATCTTGCTCACCATCATCTTGATCTGCATCAGTCATCAAAGATATATTTTGAAGATAACCAGTCATGGTGCGATCTTGCTCTTGTGCTAGATCATCGCCTTCTTCTAAAGTATCATCTTCCACAAAATCTTTAATACCATCAAGTAGAGCGTTGACGTTTTCTAATCGATTCATTCCTTCGATAGTAGTATCGGTCTTGAAATGCTCTATGAGCCCAGAAGTTCTTGCTATATATAAGGCCGCTTCATAGGCATTGGATTCTTGTACTTTCTTTGCACATTTTTTGATAATAGTCATGAATGTTCCAATCGACTTTTTTGATCTTGCATTAAAGTCTACTTGATTAAGTACTTCCATTATACTCATGTCATTATCATTGGATAATTCTATGAGCTTATCGATAGTCGTTTTACCAATTCCTCTTCTCGGAAAATTAATTACCCGTTTTAATGCTTCATTGTCTTTCGGATTGACAGTGAGTCTCATATAAGCGATAAGATCTTTAATTTCTTTACGCGAATAGAAAGATAATCCTCCGTATATTCTATAAGCGATATTAGATCTTCGGAAACATTCTTCAAATACTCTTGATTGCGAATTAGTTCTATAAAGAATTGCTATTTCTCTATTGGCTAATCCAAATCTATTTTTTTGTTCGACAATACTATCGGCTATTCTTTTTCCTTCATCAGTTTCGGTAACTGCCTTAATCACTTTTATTTTATGGCCACCAATATTATCTGTCCATATTTTTTTCTGAATCTGTTTTTTATTGTAGTTAATCACCTCATTCGCAGCAGCTACAATGTGATCGGTTGATCGGTAATTTTGTTCTAGTTTGTATGTTTTAAGTCTAGGGAAATCTTGCTCAAACATTAATATATTTTCTATAGTGGCTCCACGGAAACTATAAATACTTTGTGCATCATCACCGACAATACAAACATTCTGAGGACTGCCTTCATATACGCAAAGTAGTTTGAGTATTTCGTACTGTAGGAAGTTAGTATCCTGAAACTCATCTACCATCAAGTATTGAAATTGACGTTGATACTTAACTCGAATTTCATCAGGATTTTGATAGAGTAATCTAAACATTTGGAGCAGAAGATCATCAAAATCCATCGCACCAGCTTTGAGGCATTTATCGGTGTAACGCTCATAGATGAGATGTGTCATAGGTCTACGATTCATCTTGTCGGCTGTCATCAAATCTTCATTGACAACATACGCTTTAGGAGTAATTAGATTACTCTTCGCTGATGATATTCTCGCTCTGATCGCTCCGACATTATATACTTTTGGATCAAGCTTTAATGTTTTAATAATTTCCTTTACCACACTTTTACTATCATCCGTATCGTAAATCGTAAAATCGTTAGGATATCCAATACGATGTGCTTCTACTCGTAGGATACGCGCGAAAATAGAGTGAAAAGTACCCGCCCAAACTCGATTCGCGCCGCTACCTACGATTTTCTCAATACGCTCTTTCATTTCCTTAGCTGACTTATTCGTAAAAGTCAAGGCTAGAATTTGCCATGGAGGGACTCCGTTATTTAGTAAATGTGCTATTCTATAGGTGAGTACACGTGTCTTACCAGACCCAGGTCCAGCAATTACCATTACAGGGCCGTCCATAGCTGTAACTGCCATGCGTTGGACGTCATTTAGTTGGTCTAAATACGAGAAGTCAGGAGCATTATTCATAGACTAGCAAAGGTGCATAAAATACCGCACATTGGGTAGAAGATGAATAGGAGAAAACTATATATTCATGACTTATTCCACTTCAAACCTAACCTTCTTCTGCAGTAATAGAGTATACCGATGATTAATACTAATGGCCATAATCCAATGAGAAGGATCATTAATCTTATGATCATATTCCATCCGCCAATAAATCCATTTTCAGCGTTATCCCAAAAAGGCACAAGTCTGGATTCTACCTGTGCGGTGATTACTTCCCTTTTGTAAATTTGAATTTCTATTGTGGATAATTGTACTTTATCGTCATAGTATCTAATCTTACTTTGTGCAGCTTCGATTTCTTCTTGTAAAACGCCTATTTTGCGCTCTGCAGTTAATAACTCTTCTATGGTACCTGCTTTAGTTCTTAGGATGTCTATGTATCTCTTGTGTACCTCTTTTTTAGTTTTTAATCTCGTAAGTAAGTCTACATATTCTTCTGAGACATCTTTGGAATTGACTTTCATATAGTCTAAATGAATCGCAATATTTGAGCATTTCCGAAGGATAATATCCAATGAGTCAGCTGGCACTTTTAATATGAGCTGAGCGTTTTGTTTTCCCTCAATATCTGACATGTTTTGATCAGAAATATAACCCTCGTGAAGTAGCACTAATTCACTAATGTCATTTATGGCCTGTACGACATCTATTACTTCAAATCTAGATGAAGCAGTTCGGATAATTTTCTTTCCATTTTGGGACTTATTATGACTATCGTTCGTAGTAGAAAGTGGACTTTTTGAAGTTTTAATAGAAAGTGACTCTCTTTGATTTCTGTTAGTATCGGATTGCATCTGACAAGAAAAGCAGTTGATCAATACGATGAGAAAAATATACTTTTTCATGTTTGGTTTTGTTTTGATTCGTAAATACCATCATAGAACCACTCAAAGAAGTATATAGTGTAAAGTACTTGTTAATAGATGTTTATAAGGTGTTATTGGCAAATATTGATCGTCGTAAGGGTTGAACAAGGATCAATATCATCACAAAAAAAGCCTTTGCCACAAGTGATAAAGGCTATAAAGATTTGAGGACGGTAGCGGATTATTGACAAGATCCTTAAGATGGTTGTCGGTTACAAACTTACTAAGCCTTATTCGCTGCGCTCATGTCTCTTTTTGTGCTACTATTTCTCTTAAGCAAGCTTAGATCAATATCATCACAAAAAAAGCCTTTACCACAAGTGATAAAGGCTAAAAGGATTTGAGGACGGTAGCGGATTCGAACCGCTGTACGAGGTTTTGCAGACCTCTGCCTAGCCGCTCGGCCAACCGTCCAGTCAATTTGGATGGCAAATATATACTTTTTTTCTTTTCTGTGAATCTAAATAGCAACTTTCATTTGTCAAGATGATAATGAACATACTTACATTATTTGCTATTATCTTGAGAGCCATTACTTTACGAACAAATCTCATAAAATGGCACCAATTAATAGACGAAATTTTATCGAATACTCCAGTATAATGAGCGCAGGAGCTTTGATTTCTCCTTCTTCCATTCACTTTACTAGTCAGGAGAATAAATTGCGGATAGGAGTCATAGGCACAGGTATGCGTGGTCAAGGTCATGTTTCTTTATTATTACAGCGAGATGATGTAGAAGTTGCTGCAATCTGTGATATTGATTCAGGGATGATAGCTTCGACATTGAAGTATTACGAAAAATATCAAGCGCCTAAGCCTAAGATATATCAGGCTGGCCCTTATGATTATCGCAATATGTTGGCTAATGAAGATTTGGATGCTGTGATTATAGCTACTCCATGGAGGTGGCATACCGAAATGGCAGTGGCGAGTATGGAAGCTGGGATTTATACCGGAATGGAAGTATGTGGAGGCTTCTCCTTGGATGAATGTTGGCAAATCGTTAACACTCATGAACGTACAGGAACGCAGCTATACTTCTTGGAAAATGTGTGCTTTAGAAGAGATGTAATGGCAGTATTGCAAATGGTACGTAAGGATATGTTCGGTGAGATGGTACATCTAGAATGTGGCTATCAACATGATTTGAGAGGGGTGAAATTTAATGATGGAAAAACACCTTACAATTCTGGGGTAGAATTTGGAGAGAAAGGATATAGTGAAGCAAAGTGGAGAACTTTACACAGTGTAGGGAGAGATGGTGACTTATATCCTACACATGGTATAGGGCCTATAGCTCAATATATTGATATTAATAGAGGTAATCGCTTAGCATATATCACTTCCATATCATCCAAATCTAGAGGATTGCATGACTATATACTTAATCATGAGAAGGGTGGACCTGATCATCCCAATGCCAATCAAAAATTTAATCTGGGCGATAAGGTAACTTCGATGATTAAAACCACTAATGACGAAACTATAGTACTTCACCATGATACTAATCTTCCCAGACCATATTCATTAGGATTTAGAGTGCAAGGCACAAAAGGTCTGTGGCAAGTAGATAATAAGTCCATATATATTGAAGGTTTGAGTCCATCTCACAGGTGGGAGTCTCAAGATGATTATATGAAGCAGTATGACCACCCATTATGGAAAAGGTACGAGCAACGCGCTGTCGGTGCTGGTCATGGGGGAATGGATTTCTTCTTATTACATTCTTTTGTTGAACACGCAAAGAAAAAACAAGCGCCTCCTTTTGATGCTTATGATGCGGCTACCTGGTTGTCTATTACACCTTTATCCGAACAGTCGATCGCACTAGGAAGTGAACCGATGCCATTCCCTGATTTCACACGTGGTAAATGGATAGATCGGAAAAATACGTTTGCTAAAGAAGGAGATCTCTTTTAACCACATATCGCTTATAATTAAGCATGAGTCTGGTCATTAGAAACGACTCAAATGCACAAAACAATGTCAAACTAATTACGAAATTGATAAAAATCGATTTTTATGATAGGGTAGAATAGGCCAGAATACACCTTAGCTATAGAGACCTATATACGCGGTATTTGTCCTTTCTGTAAAGTGATCAATGGACAAGAATATTAGAATTGCACCGTTATAAGAAAGTTAAAGCACCTTAACAGTAGGCTGGAGAACATCCATTTACTGTTTAATAAAGTATATTTAAATGTACAAAACCGTGAAATCGGTATCATTTGTGCTTATTATCAGATAATAATACTTGTAAAATATATTTAATATGAAGAACTCGAAGATAGTAGTAGCGATAGCATCACTAGTAGCATTCTTAGCTTTTGTCAATCCATTTAATTATCAGGAAAGAGAAGCTATGATTTTGACAGGTGTCATGAAGTTTATGGAACAGGTGCATTATAATCCTGAAACTATGAATGACGAGTTGAGTGCAGTCATATTTGATGAATATGTAGAATCTATAGATTCTAGAAAGAGATTTCTGACTCAAGAAGAAGTAGATAGACTGGCGCAGTATAGAGATAAGATTGATGATCAGATTAAGATCAAGACATTTGAGATGTTCGAAATGAGTAATGAAATGATCGAAAATGGTCTCAAAAGAGGTCAAGAGATCTATGCGTCAATTGATATCAACCAATTGGATCTCAATACTAATGAAATGATTGACTTGGATTATGAAAATAGGGAAAGACCAAAAAATGAGGAGGAACTAAGAAAGTATTGGGAGCAATTGATCAAGTACGATTTGATCAGTAAGGTAGAGACTAAGATGGACAAGCAAGAGAAGAAGCTGGAAGATATGCTAGAACCTCTAGCCGATGGAGCGGAAGAAAAAGAACCTTATGTAGAGAAAACGAGAGAAGAATTGCTTGCATCTGCAATAGAAGATCATAAAGAAAACTATGAGAAATGGTTTAAGAGATTAAATAAGCAGAGAAGATCAGATAGATTCGAGCAATATTTAAATGCAATCACGCATCAGAGTGATCCACATACTACCTATTTTAACCCTAAGAAAAGAGAAGATTTTAATATCAATATGGGCGGTAAATTAGAAGGTATCGGTGCGAGACTGCAAGCGGATGATGACTTTATAAAAATAATAAGCATCGTACCAGGAGGGCCGATATGGAAAACTAAGCAAGCTGAGGCGGATGATTTAATTATAGCGATTCAGCAAGAAGGAGAAGATAAGGTATTGAATATATCTGGTATGAGATTGGACGATGTAGTATCTAAAATAAGAGGAAAGAAAGGTACAGTAGTGACCCTTACTATTAGAAAGAAAGATGGCTCAGAAATCATTTTGCCAATAGAAAGAGATGAAGTGATTACAGAAGAAACTCTAGCTAAATCATTAATCGTAGATAAAGTAGGTGATATAGAAAATGTAGGATATATAAAACTACCAAAGTTTTATTCAAGCTTTGAAAAGGAAGGAGGAAATAGCTGCGCTAAAGATGTTGCTTCTGAAATAGAAAAGCTTAAAAATGTAAATGTAAATGGAATCATTTTAGATCTTAGAAATAATACTGGAGGATCACTTAACGATGTGGTAGAAATGTCAGGATTGTTTATTGAAGAGGGACCGATTGTACAAGTAAAGCCAAGAGAAAGAGCGCCGTACGTGCATAAGGATAAAAATTCGGATGTTCTTTATGATGGTCCACTTATGATATTAGTGAATAAGTATAGCGCTTCTGCATCCGAAATAATAGCTGCAGCAATGCAAGATTACAAAAGAGCTGTAATTGTGGGAAGTACTTCTACTTATGGAAAAGGTACCGTACAAAGGTTTTATGATTTGGATAGAGCTTTCACAGGAGCAGATGAATACAAACCATTAGGTAGTCTTAAGATGACCACACAAAAATTCTTTAGAGTGAATGGAGGTTCTACTCAATTGATGGGTGTTACTCCAGATATCGTATTACCTGATAATTATCAATTTACAGATGTAGGTGAAAAAGAATATGACCATGCGATGGAATGGACAGAGATAGATCCAGTAGAATATAGTCAAGAAGTTGCTTTACTTGATCATATCGACGAGGTAGCGGCTGCTAGTAAAAAGAGAGTGGATAAAAATGAAAAATTTGCCAAAGTTTTAGCTAATGCTAAGCGAATTAAAAAGTATAGGGACAATGCCACTTATTCTCTAAACATAGATAAGTTTATAGAAGAAATGGATAAGAGAGAAGAGGAATCTGAGCAGTACAAAGATCTTTATGATACTGATATTGCAAGTTTAAGAATTACAAACTTAGAAGTAGATATGCCTAATATCAATTTTGATGAATCTAAGCAAGCACGTAATCAAGATTGGTTAGATGGTTTGAAGAAGGATTTCTACTTAGAAGAAGCATTGTCGATTATGAAAGATATGATTTTGTTGGAAGATTCTTTTGCAGGCATTGAGCAGAAGTTAGAGAGTAGCCAGAACTAGAATTTTCTGAAAACTTAAAATAATAAAAGCCATCCTACATTGTAGGATGGCTTTTTTGATTACCGTGATCATTTACCAATCGATTATAATTCGTATGTTCATGTGATCAGTTAATAAGAGAGATAATTAAATAGTCTATCTTATAAACCTTATAGATATGAGTAGAAAAATATACATACAAAGAATCAATAAGGTGATTGATTATGTAGAAGCGCATTATAATTCAAAATTTGATCTGGATGAACTTGCGAAAATTTCTAATTTTTCAAAATTTCATTTTAGTAGAATATTCAAAAGCATAGTAGGAGAAACACCTTTTCAATTGATCCTAATAATAAGATTGGAAAAAGCAGCATCTAAATTAATCAGAAGTAGAGATACTATTTCATTTTAAGCAAGATCCAAAGGACATAAGGTGTCTGGATGCTACATTTTGGGAAGAAGGAAACGAATTCTGGATCATAGCTAGAAATAGGGAACCACTATGGGTAAAAGACAAGGCTAAGGCTTTGCAACTAGCGTTAAATGATAAGTTATAAAAGCACCGACATGAACTATGTTTAATCTTAGTTAGCCTACAATAAAAATCAGCTAATTACATAGACATTATTTTGTGATTAGCATTCAAGGTTATAATATTGCAAAAGTTAAGAAAAATGCTTTGGGGTTGAGAGTAATATTATTATTTATAGGGATCTTCAGTTTTGGTATTCAGTTATTGGGGCAATCAAAAGATGATCATTCTAATCTGACGTTTCAAGGGGACTTCAGATTTAGATTAGAGCAGGATTGGAATTCGAGAAAATCTGATGGAAGCTATAGAGAGGATCGCACTAGAATGCGATACAGATTAAGAGCTGGTGTAAAGTATACAACTAACTGGTATACGACAGGCTTTCAATTAAGAACTGGTAATCCCAACAAGCAGCAGGATCCGCAATTAACATTAGGTGATGGTTTTGAAGAGTTTTCTACCCTGCCTATCGGCTTGGATAAATTGTATTTTCAAGGCGCAGCACTGAAGAGTAAGTTTTGGATTGGTAAGAATGCTTTTCCTTTCAAAAAGACAAATGAATTGTACTGGAGTGATAATGTTAATCCTGAAGGAGTATATGTTCATAAAGGTATTAGTGTTGAAAATGAAATTTTAGATTCTTTGGATTTTAGATTAGGCCATTTCATTGTTTCTACTTCCAATGAATCATTTGCTAAAGATGCCTATTTGCAAGGAGCACAATTGTATATGAAGTTGATGCAAGGTAAAATTGAACTTTATCCGTCTTTATACATATTAAAAAACATCCCCAATATTCCTGATGGAAACGCTTCTTTTCTTCTTGATTATCGATTATTACACATAGGTAGTTCTTTTCATGTATTAAATAATAATAGACTTACTTTAGAATTGGAGTATTCTCATAATATCCAGGATTATGATTCTAATTTATCCATACCAAGAGAATTTAGAGATCAAAAAAATGGATTCGTTGTAGGCCTTAGGTATAATGAACTGAAAGAAAAAAAGGATTGGTTTTTGAAATTAAGTTATGCTTACCTAGAGCAATATGCTGCTTTAGATTATCTAGCGCAAAACGATTGGGCTCGCTGGGATTATTCTGCTTTCGAATCACCTGATGGAAGATTAACTAATTTGCAGGGCGTAGAATTTGTTGCTGCTTATCAGGTGGATGATAGAGTAAAGTTGACTATGAAGTATTATAAAGTGGATCAACTTCTATCTTATGGAGTAGAAAAAGAAAATGGAGATAGAATTCGATTTGATATTGATGCTAGATTTTAAATAACTGAAACTAGTTACCTAATTGTAAATCCCATCCAAAACCACTCAAAGAACTTTCATTAAAAACTGAGGAACGAATTATTGCAAAAGGTCGATTACACACGATTTCGAATACACTTGAATTTGCTGAGTTATTTAAATAAGATACTGTAAGGTCATCAAAATTAAAATCATTGATCCTTCCAGCGCTAATCCCTAGATATGTATTTGTACTATTAGTATTATTAGTGCCCCAGTTTCTTAGGGAAGCGTTAGGCGTATTTTCATCTACTACTAATGGGATCGTTAATGTTTCATTCCATTGTAAGAAGGTTGCTCCATTGCTAAATCTTAAAGAGTCACCGTCTAATTGCCACTCTGAAGTCTTTACTATGTCGTGACCATCGATATACGAACTTGAAAGATTAAACACAGTTGACCCTGAAGTGATTTCTTCTTGAAAAGTATAACTGTTGCCAGACTTAGATGTAAGCGTTACTAACAAAGTATCACCACTGTAATTTATACTTGAGTTAGACGCACCGAAATTAGATCCATCAAAACGTAGGTATATTGATGTTTGTCCAATCGTGGGTTGGTCAAAATTTATTTGGTTGTATACAGTACTAAGATCAAATTCGAATGAACTTTCATTGGGTGTCGAGCAAGCTGCAATACCTATTGTAAATAGTAAAAGATAATATATAGTTTTCATTCTTATTTCTTAAATGCTCTGATGCATTATAATTAATCAATTTTCTTTTTACTTGACTTGCAAAATTTCTATCATTTCACTTGTGTTAAGATCGGCTTTCATTATGATTTGTTTCTTCTTGCCATTGTACATATAGGACACTGCCATTGTATTAGGTGGCCGGCGACCTACGTTTTCTGCATGTAGGATAATATAGTTCTTACCATTTTCATTGAGCTGCACTTTGAGCTCGTAGGGCTTGGAAGTAATTTTGTGACTTTCTACCACCCAGTCACCATTAAAATTAATACTCACTATATCACCATCTTCTATCATATGGTCATATAATTCGAAGACCACTTTCGCACTATCTACCTTGATGCTTTTATTAGCTACGTTAATTTCTCTATCTTTTAATTTAGTAGGGAGAGTAGTCAAGGTTCCAGCAGTCGAACTTAGGTGGTCCACCTTTTCAATTTTCTTGGGATAGACTACTTGATAGAAGTGAGGTACTTCCATATATCTCAATTGGTCAGACCGTAGATAGTCTAAGATGCTATTGATTTCGAAAACGATTCCGATTCCGAATCTATTGAATTTACTAATCAGATCTTTGTTGTAATAGTAATAGTATTTCCCATATAATTTATACTCGTCAGGTACTTCAGCCGTATAGTAGAAATCATTAGTTCCTTTATTAAATTTTGAAAGTTGAGATTGTAGACTTTTATAATGGCCTTGGACTTCTCTACTTAATAATCGAGTACTGTTAAATGCATCTAACGAAGTAGCTTTTAAACTTTCCTGTGTGGCATGCAATCTGTCAATTTTTTCTACTAATCCCTCATCTGTTTTTGCATGTAGCGTATTCATAATAGCTAGAGATACACGGTAAGAATTATCCATCATTTTAATGAGATCAGGAAACTCGATGTCCAGAGAGGGCTTTATTTTTCCATAGGCTTTGTCTAGGCCTAATCTTAATAATTGCTGTTGCGCATGAAAATCTTCAAATAGTTTGGTAGCTCTTTCTAGTTCATTGTAGACAGCCAGCACATTATCCTTATTATTCATATCTGCGGCTACTAGTTTTTCGAGGCTAAATCTCAGTGCATTGATATCGACTACGATAGCTTTTAATTGATCCGATAAAGAATTTAAACTTCGCGCACTAGCGGGTGGGAGAATTCTACTGGATGTTTTAGCTTTTTGGTGCCAATCGTAAGGCGCTATATCATAAAACCATGTATCCGCAAAGATATCAGTTGGTAGATCTTTGTTAGTATAGAAATTGACTTGATAGGAGTCCATATCAATTTCTTTATTGAGATCTTGATTAAATCTATATAAGAGGCCATGTACGATAAGCATACCATGAGCACACTCATTTGCAAAGAAAACGTAATTGTTTAATGCTTCCACTTCCTTACTGTCCGTGCTATTAGTCAGTTGAGCAGAGGTATTTGACATAAAAAATAAGAAAGTCAAAGAAGCCAATATTATTCTCATGATAATTTAATATATGTGTAAAACGATGATTAACAACTATTGTGCAAAGATATGGCTAATACTTGGGATCCACTAAGAGAAGTTATACCCTTACTTATCTTAATACAACAAAATAAAAGTGTTAAGAAAAGCAGCTAAAAGTCTAAATAATCGTTAATAGAGCAGAGAATCTTATGAAATTTAACCGGATAGGGATATATTTAATTGATGGATTTTGTTTTAGACATACAACATGATGAGCAGGACTTCATAGCTGCATGCATCCGCAAAGAAAAGTGGGCGCAGCAAAAGCTATATGAAGACCATTACCCTGTCATGGTACCTGTATGTAAGCGATACTCTAATAATAGCGATGATGCTCTCGATATATTACATGAGGGTTTTATCAAAGTATTTAGACATATAGCGAAATACAAAGCCGGAACATCACTATCAGCCTGGATCAGAAGAATCATGATCAACACGGCTATCGACTATTATCGTAAGAGGAGCAGGAAAAGGACAGAAGACCTTGAAACAGCTTACGGTCTAAGTAGCAACACACCAGATGTAGTGAGTCAAATGTCAGCTCAGGAGATATTATTATGTCTACAGCAGCTAACTTTTGCTTACAGATCTGTGTTTAATCTTTATGTGATAGAGGGATACTCACACAGAGAGGTGGCAGAGCAACTTGGAATTACCGAAAGTACTTCTAGATCTAATCTCGTCAAAGCACGAACAAAATTGAAAGCGATAATACTGTCGAAGAAACTATGATAGATAAGCAATTTGATGATATACTGAAGCGAAAGCTTGAAAATATGACTGATGCTAGTAATAGCGATTGGTCTGATTTTGAGCAAAAGCTAGTAAATGAGGTGTCATCTGACAGTCTAAACGGAGGTGGCTTCGATGATGTGATCAAGCAAAAATTGGCAGGGATGAAAGCTGCCGATGTTTCAAGTGATTGGAATACTTTCGAACACATGCTAGACCAAGATCAAATTACTGATCAGATGCTAGATGAGAAAGTTTCTTTGGAGATGAATAGTATGCGTGCTCCATATCGTCAAGATCATTGGGAAATGCTACATGACAATTTGGAATACCGAAAGGACCGTAATCGAAATGTAATAGGGTATAAAATCATTGAGTTAAGCCTTTTATTTCTCATTTTACTCTCAGCAAATAATTATTTCAAATATCTTCCTTCTACTTTTGAAGTTGAAAAGCCCAAAATTTATGTCAGCCTAGATGAGCAGATCAATGATGCGATTGCGATAAATGATGTTCAAGAAAAAGCTGAATTTCTTACAGATATTCAGACAACTGATAGATCTACAGGCGTTCAAAATTCAACTACCAAAGAGCAAATAGAAATAGTAGATGAGCTGATGTCTGTAGAAAGTTCTGACTTATCATTGAATTTGGATGTGCAGAATACTTCTTCTCCTATTGTCGCATCTTTAGATAATTCGACGAGCTCAAATACTATTACTTTAGAAAAAGTAAATAATGTACCTTCCAGTATTGATGAAGATTTAAAATTAGGGATACCACAAACTTCAAGCAATATAGCACCCAAGAATTTGGAGTTGAGAGATATGCAAGAGAATGTTTCTTCTATAGCAGTACTCAATTCAACTCTAAATACAATTAGAGATATCGGAACACCTATCGGTACTCAAGTTCTTTATCAATCAGATCAAAAGACTACACAGTCTGTCTCAATTTATGCCGGTATCGATAATAATTTGGTGAATAGTCCTTTCGATGATATATATGATACCGAAAGATTTAGAACTTATGGTTTTGGATATTCTGCTGGTGTAAATTATGGTTTGAAAAATGGGAATAAAGAATGGATTATTGGATTGGGTTATTCTAGTAGATCATATGATCCAAGAATCATAGACGAACTCACGGGTGATGCTATTGTAAATCTTTTTCAAGAGCGTGTAGAATTAGATATTTTTTCTATTGCAGCGGGATTAAGATACACCATTAAAGAAAATGATAATTGGTCGTTTGATTTCGGAATTGGCGTCAGCACAAATATTGTAGTTCATTCTAATTATGGTGTCGAGAAAGTGAGTATTTTAAGAAACGGTGATTTTGTTAAGGGAAGAGGAAATAATCCACCCGTAAAGCCATTGCATGATGGTGTGAATGAAGGAGGATCATTAAAAGAGAATATTTATTTCACTTCTGATATCAGTTTTGGACTGCAAAGAAAATTGAATGAGAATACATTCTTTACATTGAGACCAGAATATAGCGTTCATTCATTTTCTGATGGAATTGGACCTAATAATGACCTTATAAATAACTTAAGTCTTAATCTAGGGATCAAGTTTAATTTGTAAGAAATAATTCAAAATAATTTTTTTAGAATGATCACTTTTTTGGTCCGTATATCTCTTCGGATGTAGGCATAGTGATGTCTAGCATTCTCAATCTTGCGTGTTTACCTATCTTATAATCTTTTTTGTAGAGCCACTTGCGTAATATCCAACCTGTAAGTAATGCGGTACCACCAATGACGGCAGTATCCCAGCCAAATCTTGTTCCTTCGTTACCAAAACCATCATCTTCGGCGAAAGCTGCACCTAGGGCTCCGTAACCTAGCCATACTACTCCAAAAGTATTAAGTGAATATCCTAGCGCTTTAGCCCAAGGACGAAATCTACGAATATGAGTGATCTCTGATACTTCTATGAATCCATCATCAAAAACTAGGAGTTCATTATCAATATCTATAGTTTGGATGGTCTTGTTAAAAAAATCTTCAGGGTAGTCAGCCAGTTTGTAGGCAATACTGCTACCTTCAAAATATTTAAATGCAATAGGATCTCCTGGCAATTCAAGTTGTATAAATTTTTGGGCTGAGCCGAGGCGAGATACAAAAGCACAAAGAAGAATAATTAGATAGGTATTAAGCGGTATTAATTTCATATCTCTAAAAATAAAAGGCTCTAACTAAAAAAGCAACTCTAATGTAGAGTTGCTTTTATATTTCTTTAAAGTATATAGTCTATTATAGTTTAGGCTTCTTGATATGCCAATTCTCCTTTGAAGTATCTAATCATAGCAGTGATATCTCTATCCACTTCTAGTTCTGGAGCCAATCTGAAGATTGCTTTGTGTGCGTTAAAGTCTTCAACTAATGCTTCTTCTAGTAAGCTCAATCCTTTTTTCTTATTTCTCAAGAAGAAAGATGTAATGGCATGACAATAAAGCATATCTCCTCCATAAGCACAAGTAAAGGCTTCCTCTAATAGTCTGTCGGACTCTTCGTAAAGACCAAGCTTAATTAGAAAAGAAATATATTCAGACCATATTGTATTATTACAAGGATCTAAATCTGTTGCTGTTTGGAAGTTGATTGTAGCTTTATTATAATCTTCTACTTCGACAAATGCTTTTGCTAGGGCTAAATAATAGTCCTCAACAGTATCGTCTATATCAATTGCTTTATGGTATGTAGCAATGGCTTTATACCAATTACCATCTTTACTGTAGCATTGACCAAGTAAGAAGTAGATTAGATCATTAGACTTCTCATACTTTACAGCTTTCAACAAATTTAGTTTTGCTGCTGTATAGTCACCCAATTTAGTTTGACATTGGGCAATGAGTAAAGTGATATCAGAAGTTGCACCAAATCGATGAACATACTCTTTATAAATCTTTAGAGCTTCTGCATATCTGCACATATTCATGCTGAGATCAGCACATTCAAGATATCCAGTTTCAAAATCACTATTGATAATGAAAGAATACTCCATTGCAGCTACAGCTTTGTCATACTCAGAATTAGAAGCATAAGATTGGCCTAGTATATACCAAGCCATATAATTGTATGGGTTAAGATCTATTAACTCTTCTGTAATCTTAATACAAGTATCATAAGCTCTGAACATATCTAGAGCATTCCAAAGCATATGTAATGCTTCCTCTTGTAGGGGATCGTTATACAATACGATTCGCAGTTTCTCGACAACTGTTGTGCAGTCGTCCATCATGTCATAGATATGAGCCTCGGTGAGGTATATCTTCATCAAATCATCATTACTCACTACATCCTTGAGCGGTTCAAGTATGGCTAGACCATCTTCACAACTTCCTAATTGGCAAAGTACTTTTGCTCTCAGGATAGTTATTTCTGTTTCGTATGGTACGATGGATTGAGCATGGTCTAATTCTTTGATGCATTGATCAAGAATACCCAGCTCTAATAAAATTCTAGCTTTAGCGATATAAAATTCAGATCTGAATTCATAGCGTTCCAGAGCGATCTCGACAATATCGAGCGCTTGTTCGTACATGGATTCTTTCTCGTAATGTAAAACTAATTGGTAGATCGTTTTTTCATCGAGGTGTTCCAAGTTGCCAATTTCTGACATAGATTCAAATTGCGAAACAAGCTCATATATAGTACTCACCTGTTTAGTTCTTTGTTCCATAGGTTGGTTAGTGTATCAGTGGGAATATTTACAACGCATCAAATATAAGTAAATAAAGATCAGATGAGTTAGTCTAAACTGCCTTTTTTTTGAACTATTATTTGATATTAAAAATTAAAAAATACAATCATAAACAATTGATAATCAATATATTGTATTATGTGTTATATATTTTGCAATGTATTAAAGTCTTAGTATCCATGTGGTAACATATAAGTGATTATATATCTATGATCCAGTATTTTTTTCGACGTATTAACATTGATTTGAATACGATAGCAAAATTGCGATGAAAATTGGGTCCATTTGGTGTAATCTAAATGCAATTTCTAATCTAAAAAGATCAATGATTTTTCTTTTTTGTAGGATAATGACATCCGGAAAACTAGAAGTATAAATCAAAAGGGAGAACGAAATTCTACTCTTCTTCGTCAGTAGTGGATGATGGAGCGACAGGATCTACCCAGAAATTATTAAAGCCTTCACCTTGAGTAATGGCTACACGTTGGAGATTTAATAATTCTAATAAGGCAAGAAATGTTACTATAGCGTGTACTCGATTTTCTAGACCTTCGAAAATATTTTCAAAAGTAGATCTGCGTCCAGAAGAAATTCTTTTGACAATGTGCGCCTGTTGATTTTGAATCGTATAGTTGTAGCTAACGATTTCGTGAACGACTTCTCTTTTCCTATTCTCAAATCGATCTAAGACCTTTTGGTAGGTTTTTAATAATTTGAAAAGGTCAAAAGATTCTAATTCGCTGTCCACTAAGGCTTTATTAGCAATTTGTTTCAGTTCTTTAGATACATTTCCTCGATCATGTTTGGCAGATTGATTCTGCTCCATATCACGCAGTTCATCAATGATTTCTTTGTATTGCTTGTATTCGAGTAGCTTTTGGGTCAATTCATCTCTCGGATCAATCTCATTCCCTTCTTCATCGATTTCCTTTCGCGGAATTAAAAGTTTTGCTTTAATTCTCATCAAAGTTGCAGCTACTAAGATGAATTCACTCGCAACATCTATATTCAGTTTTTCTAACTCTTTGATATAGTGTAAAAAATCTTCTGTGATCTTAGATATTGGAATATCATTAATATCCAGCTCATCTCTCTCAATAAAGAAAAGTAAAAGATCAAAAGGACCTTCAAACTGCTGGATCTTAATAGTATAGCCTTGCATGGTGCAAAGATGGCGTATTTCGTTCTATTTTAATAGCTTGTTTGGGTTAGATCTTAGTTGCATATAAATGGATATATGTAATCGACTAAAGTGACAACAATTAAGCTCTTTCGTCAAAAAAGTACAAGACAGATGCAATTTCATCACTTAGTAGAGCATACGTCATACTCAAGCTAATAATATCACTATCTTTGGAGTGCTAAATAGCATATATGAACACCAACTTATATAGTCAAATACAAGAGGCGAAGGCAGAAGGCAAGAAAAAATTTGCTGTACTAATAGATCCTGATCAGATGCGATTGGGCAAGCTTGATAAAGTATTGCAAAATGCTATGGATGCCAAAGTAGACTATTTTCTTATTGGTGGAAGTCTCATTGTAAATGATATGTTAGATAAGGTTCTTGTTGGCATAAGAGAACGATGTAATATTCCGCAAATCTTATTTCCGGGTAATTCTTTTCAATTGAGTAATAAGGCCGATGCTTTATTATTTCTTTCTTTGATCTCTGGAAGAAATGCGGAATTGCTAATTGGAAAACATGTCATCACAGCTCCATTTTTGAGAAAGAGCGCATTGGAGATTATGTCTACCGGATATATGTTAATAGATGGTGGCGTAGCGACTACCGTCACCTACATGAGTAATACTAATCCGATACCACGCGATAAGAATGATATCGCTCTTTGTACTGCAGTTGCGGGTGAATTATTAGGTCTAAAAATGATTTATATGGATGCTGGAAGTGGTGCGAAAATTCCCATTTCTGAATCTATGATATCTGCAGTCAGTAAGAATATCAACATTCCTTTAATCGTT
>CALBEE010000139.1 GCA_937927575.1 uncultured Saprospiraceae bacterium
CTATCAATCATAAGCACAGAATTTCCATCGAAAAATGAAAAAAACTCTTCACTACCATTCGCTTGGTAAAATGCTCCTGGAGAAAAATAGATATTTTCCCCAAAGATCGGCAAGGCCATATTTCCACCTAACGAAAGTCCAGCATCTCTACCGCTGTCAAACTCGTCGACATTGTTGATTTGCTGCCCATAATCGAAAGTTCCAAAGTTACCTCCTAGTTGAGCTGAGCCCAAATAACTCTGTGAATGCATCGCTAAGGGCATGAATATAAGAAAGACAATTATATTTTTCATACATCAAGATTTATTAAGATTAACTAATAATGATGATACAAACATAGGTAGGTCTTTCGCTTAGCTATATATAACTTTTGTTATAGACTGAGATACCTAGACTGACGAAACAGGCCTACTGTTGGTCGAATAAATGAAAAATTATAGCAAAGAAAAGTGAAAATTGATTATTTTGATCAAACAACTAAGCCATACAATATCATGTACGAAGACTTAAGAGATAGAGCCATCGCCAACTTAGAAAGAAGAAGAAAAAGAGAAAGGGTAATGCAAGTAATAACTGTTGTAATGGGAGCAGTTGCTACTTTTTTGTTTTTTATCAGATATCTAGCTCATCCTATGGACAGAGTTTACTTTTTCATTCCAATTGGAATAATAGCTCTGGCCTATTGTATTATATATACCGTAATCCTTGGAATACCTTTTATGCAGCCAAAAGATATTGAAGAAGAAGATATAGAACGAGAGGTGGCCAAAGTGTATCGTAAATACAAATCCTCAGACCTTCAAGATTTTAGTGAAGAAGAACATCTAGAGCTTCGACAAATTGAAGAAGTGCTTAGGGAGGGAGAGGGTTTCGTGTAACATAAAAGCTAACAGACACCTATATTAAAAAAGTGTCTGTTAACAATTATTAAGCGTTTAAAAGTAAAAGTTCATAGTGAATCGACTGTAAATAGTTGACAAATTAAAGTCGGCCGTATATATTTCTTCGCCAGATATTACAGGATTGTTAGGTCCTCCACCCTGGAAAGAATAACTATCCTCTCCTGAAGAAGATAATGATAGCTTTTGAAATCCTATTTCTCCTCCAATGCTAAAATTACTGTCGAAGAAATATTCACCACCTAAGCCCAATTCATATCCGAAGGATGAGCTTTCGTTAGATAAGCCTTCCAGCTCTTCTTCTATATCTCCATCCTCTATAAGTTGAGCACTCAACATTGGAAAAGAGACATTTGCGTTTCCGTACAACTTTACTTTGTTTTTTTCCAGAATAAAGTACTTAACACCTAAGGTAGGAATGAATATTCTAGCTTCAAATTCAATATTGTCATCATCCATGAAAATTAAAACACCATTTTCTCTTTCTGAAAAAGATTCAGATAAATTGGCGGATCCCTTTATATAGTTTAGACCCAAATAGGCATTTAGCTTCTCATTTATTTGATATCCGAAGGTTCCGCCTTTAGCAGATAATCCAGAAGAAATAGATAAAGTATATTGCCCAAAAACTGGCAATACAAGAAATAAAACAACTAGTGTTGAAAGTGCAGATTTTAACATGACATTTATTTTAAGGGTTTACGAATACTCTTCTGCAGAAATTGATTATCAAATTCAAGATTATATAAAAAGCGTTTTTTTCTTCTTCTTGATACTGGCACCAATATTTCTCCTTCCAACTCTATTTTGCCGGATTTATGATAGACCATTACATATCTTTTATTCACGGCATAAGACTTATGACATTGATGAAAGTCAAACTCTTTTAATCGGTTCAATAGCTTCCCAAAAGAAATAGAAACCAAAGCAGACTTTCCTTCAAGGGTATAAACTCTAGTATAATTCTCCATAGCCTTTATATAGAGTATCTTATCGTATTCTACCACAATCATTTTTTTAAATGAAGGAATCAATACGCTATTCCTACTAATCCTATCTATGGTTAATGCTTCAGTCATAATCAATCATTTATAAATCAAACATAGACCGGAATTACCTTTCGTCAAATACCAATAAAACGATATTTCCCTAAATATATTCAGAATAAAAAGATCTTAAAGTTCATAATATCCTTATATTGAGCATGTTATAAAGTAATTATTCCCTACAAAAAATTGCATGAGTTCTACCAGATTCGTAAAAATCATAAGTACTTTTAATAAAGAAGAGTGGATTTCTTTTAGAAAATACCTCTTAATGCAGACTACAATAGAATCAGACAATTTTAGGGTATTCGAATATTTTCAAAAGAGAAAAGATAGACTTCAGACTTTACCAAACACACAAGAAATAAGAACTCAACATTTTGTAAAACTCAAGCAAAAATCTTTTCTAAACATTCTTTCGAGATTATATCTATGGGTAGAGGAATGGCTTATATATTATACTATGCTACATGATAAGCGTGAATCTAATCTCCAGCTAGTTAAACTTTACAATCGAAGAGGGCTATTTGATTTGGCAGATCAGAAATCCAACCAGCTCAAACGCATTCTAACAAAGGACAAAAGTATAAGTATAGAAAAATCGAGAATAAGTCAACAGCTTTTATACAATCAATATTATAGTGACAATCCGTCCAAATTCAAAAATAATACCTTAAGTCTTCTTGCCCATCGAGTATTAGTATCTCATCATGAACAAAAACTATTGGTTTATAATGAATTACTGAATATGAATAGTCAAACTAATATTTATAATGATATAATAGATGAATATAATCTCGAATCAAAAAATTCTGATGCCTCGCCTGAGATCGAAATTTTAAATGTCTTACGCAATATTATCACCAACCATTCAGTCGAAGATTTTTACTTGCTAAAAAGTAAATTGATTAATAAAGAGGTCGAAGCCAACTCTGACTTAGAAGTAATCCTTTGTAATTACCTTTTCAATTACTCATTTATACTGGTCACAATGAATAAACTAAAGGAAAGAAATAGCACGTTAGAAATAGCACACTTTGGATTACAACACAACTTGTTCACTGCTGGAAGGAGCCTTTCATCAGTAAGATATATAAATATCGTAAGCACATTATCTAAAATTAATGACTATAGCTCCATTATGATGTTTGTAAATCGTTGGGCTGATGCCGTAGCTACAGAAGACTCTAATTCATTAAAGATATTCTCAGAAGCCCTATTCCACATTGTCAATCAACAATATCAAAAGATTCCGATCCAACCCATTCTATTGCATTTTAATAACATCTACTTAAAACTACATTCTACATCGTTTTACCTTATCTCATGTTATAATCATAGCGAAATTGATTATGTAACACTCTATAGTACCATTAGGACTTTAAAGAGAACTTTGTTCAGATATAAAAAAATTCTGAACCATAATTTTTATAAATCGTATTTCAATTATATGAAAGTGATGACATTACTTATAGAAAAAGAAAAAGTTGATCTTGAAAAATTCAATCCGATAATGCATAAAAACTGGTTGCTTAAGAATATGAACGCAAAAAGGTGAAACATAATAATACGTTTCACCTGCAGGCTATAATTCTCCTGCTTGCTCACCAATCCACTCAAGGATTAATAGAATAATTTCCATGATTCTAGATTTTAAAGAGTTAATAAAAAAGGGTTAACTCAATCGTAGAACCATGTCCATGGCCATGAGACATGATGGTCTCAAGTAATTAAAATAGTGGTACTGTTACCACTTCGGTAATGCGCGCATATCGCCTGAGGAAGTAAAGGGTACTTCACGATCGAAACAATAAATCTTATACGTGTCTTATGGTACTATTCGGATTTTCGATAGAGCATAGAGGCTTCTACCCTATTGTTCACTTGTAGTTTTTGATATATGGTTCTTATTTGCACTTTGACGGTACCTTCTTTGATACCAAACTTATCCGCAATTTCTTTATTCAATAATCCATCTGCAATATGGCTCAGTATATTTTTCTGATGGTCAGTTAAAGATTCTAATTTGTCGTACTCTTTTATTCTATTAAAACTTTGTATCACTTTCTTCGCAATCTGAGGACTCATTGGACCACCACCTTCAAGCGCTTCATAGATGGCAGAAATTACTTCTTGATGACTTGCCTCCTTTAGTAAATATCCGTTTGCTCCACATTTTAGCGCCTCAAATAGTTGGCCATCATCATCAAATACAGTAAACATAATGAAGATCGTATCCGGTAGTATATTTAATAATCGCTTCATACATTCCACTCCAGAAATATCTGGTAGTCCTATATCCATTATTACTACATCAGGTTTACAACTAGGTATACCTTGCAAGGCTAGTGTGGCGTCTGGATAATGGTGATCACAACAAATCAATTCATGAGCATCTAAAGTACTTTTGAGTGCTGAGCCAATTTCAATAGTATCTTCTACTATACTTACTATGATTATATCTTTTTGCGATTTCATAATTCAAAGATAGGGTATGACAAATTACGATGTAGTATTACTTTAGTAATAGTGTGCTATGATGTATAATAAAAACATTCCCCTTACAATACATAAGAAGATAAATATGGCTTAAGGCTCAACCCTCAATATCAAACTCTATTAACCGATTAAAGAATCTTATAATAGAGGCAATTCAATCTTGACATTCGTTCCACTTTCATTAGAAACAACCTTAGATGTAGCGCCTATATCCTTTAGTCTTTTCTCTATAGATTTTAATCCATATCCGGTAGCGGCCTTAGAAATATCATAACCTATTCCATTATCTCTTATTTGTAATATCATCCTTTCGCTTTCTGAAGTAAAAGTGATATCCAAAATTGATGCTTGAGAATGTTTGAGCGCATTATTAAGCAACTCTTTGGTTACCAGCACCAGATTACGACGAATTGGACCAGAAATGCTAGTCTCATTATCAAAAAGAGAAACTGCTATTTTATGATTTATATTACTATTGCGAAGCATTTGATTGGCCGTTTGTCTGATCTTTACAGCTAGGTTGTGTATTGTATCATTTGATTCGTCCAGCGACCAAAGAAGGTCCCTCATACTTCGAATGAGCGTAGTAGCTATAGATTCTATTTGCTGGTCTTTATCCCTTGAAGATTGAGTAGCACTAAGATGCTTGATCGCTGATAAGCCGCTTCCCATTTCGTCATGTAGATCTTGAGACATCCTATTGCGCTGTGATTGCAAGGCTTCTTGACGATCGATAAGTATTTGTTGCCTTTTGAGTTTTTGTCTTGTCCGTAGATAACTGATAAAGAAACCTATTCCTATAAGTCCCAAAATCGCAAGAGAGCGGAACCACCATGTCTGGTGGAACGGAGGGAGGACTGTGATGTTAAACTCTTTTGTAGAGGTTGCATTAAGAGAATTGTTAAGACCAGTAATTCTAAGA
The DNA here is from genome assembly GCA_937927575.1 of uncultured Saprospiraceae bacterium. Classification (GTDB taxonomy): domain Bacteria; phylum Bacteroidota; class Bacteroidia; order Chitinophagales; family Saprospiraceae; genus UBA1994. Next base: position 5,367 of record CALBEE010000139.1, read on the forward strand.
ATATGAGTACCAATTGCTAAATCATATAATACAATAGAATCTCCTAAGTTCAATGACAGATACTTATCATCAAATTGATAGTATATTTCAATTGGTCTAGAATTGATTCCACTCACACAAGGTAGCAAGCTAAATTGTTCATTGAAATTTAATTTTAAGTTAGGCGTGACTTCTATTTCTTTTCCGTCTATTTTAATAAAATCGATAGACAGCTTGGACAAAGGGCTATTCTCAAACTCATTAAGATTATATCTCGTTACAAAACTATCAGAGACTAAAAAAATATAATCACCAAAAACACAGAGATCTGACTTTCCACGAATAAATGCAGGTGAGCAGTATAAGCGCTCAACTTTCTTATCCAGCAAATCATATCTATGTATTCCAGATTTGGAAGAAAAATATAAAACATCTCCTACTAAGTGACTACAATGTACATCACCATCAAAAATATATTCTAAAGAATCTAGGACAATATCATTGAATAATAATCCAGAATTAGAACTAATAAAATATTTGGTGTCACTAATTATACTGACATCATTTATTAGTTGATTGAAATTAAGTAAAGTATCCACTTCTTCATTACGAACATAAAGTGACGTAGCTCTAACTTTATATGCTATTTCTTTAGAATTAAATTGAAATACATCACTAACGTTACCATTATAGGGAAATTCTAATGAGTCACTTTCCACTGATGAGTTAGAGAAAATATAAAAATTATCTATATAAAAATTACTTGGAATATCCGGTGTTGACACGAAATGAAAATAAGATTTATCAAAAAATTGCAATTCAAATTTTTCATTAAGTTCATTGGCGAGAAACAATCGATTATTATACTGACTAAACCTATAAGATACAACTCCAAAATTAGATTCCAATTCTTTCATTTGAATCTCTGATATATGAAATTTATCCAAATCTCTATTTCTATAAGAGATCCAAAAAAAATCATCATTATCAAGAAACAACTCTACTGGTCGATCTGAATTTAAATCCAAATGGTCTATTTTTGAAAAAGTTTCTTTTTCCAAGTCGAACTGAATTAGCCCTTCCCCTTCCGTTGATATTACTAATTGATTACTATAATTTACTGCGAACGAAAATGCACTATTGTAAGGAGAGACAAAAATTTTAGATTTACATGGATCAATCTTATTTAATCTGATTATTTTGAATTCAGAAATCAACCAATCATAATAAACTGTTGACACTATATCGGTGACAACAACATTATCACCTATTGAACAATCATCAAAGGTAATTTCCGTCTTATTCCAGTTTTCATCAAATATTTCAATACCTGTACCATTCAGCCAAGGATTCCCTAATATATATTTTTGGTTTAGTTGTTTGCCTTTGGTAAAGGATACTGATTTAACATTATCAACTAATTGCGTTGTGGATTTATTCGCATAATTATACTTGTATATTGAATCTTCAATTTTCAATATAATTTCATTAGAATTCGAATCAACCTCTATTAATTTATATCCGAATTCCAATTTCTTACCTTTCCAATCTAATTGAATAGAATAAAATCGATCATCCTCATCATCAAAATAAACCAAATACTCGTATGTAGTCGACCACAGAATGTTGTCTTTCCCTTTGATCAATGGACTTTGGATATAACTTCCGATCAAACCATTTTCACCTAAAACATATTTTTTGTTATCAATACCCCCGAGACAATTCCATCCCCCCTCACTACTGACCCAATGAAAATCCTCTATTTGACTTAAAAATGAATTATAATTGTTATCAATTAGATCTGAATTTTGCGCAGAGGTTGACAAAAAATTTAAGAATAAAAATATAAAGAATAAATTTTTCAATATGCTAGCTGTCCACCTGTAAAACCTGGCCTCCAATGAGGAGGACATGGCATGCTAATCAAAACTACCGGAGTTTCTTCAGTAGAAGAAGTTGATACACTTCGCGACGTACTTGATGTTTGAACTTCATTATTTTCTTGTAAGAGCTCTACTTTAAGCGAATAATAGAAATTTGCATAATCATTTGATTTGAAAGCACTATTCATAAAATCAATTTTACAAAGAGAAAAGTACAGCGCATTTCCATCTCCAGAAAACAAATATTTAAAGTCACATCTTGAAAAGAAACAATAACCAAAATTTACCAAATTCGATTTTATGTTATTAATGAACTGTCCAATACCAGAAAATATTCCAGAATTTACGGAATCATCAATCTGAGTAGATTCATCTCCTAATTCATATAATTTTGATTCTCCATCAGATAATGCAAAAACACCCTGTTGCTCCTGTATAGCAAAATCATAATCCATAGAAGGATCTAAAGACACTTCAACGGTAGAACTTGTGCTTACCGAGTTTTTTATCTCCCTAAAGTCAATACCTTCTATTTCTTTGTCTTCATTATAAACAAATATAACTTGCCAACCTAGAACTGTATTATCATTCATAGATAACTTCCCAAATAAAGTGCTTTTTGCAATTCTTATAAATTTCATAATAATTTCATCTTAGCTGTAAGCTCTCAATAAATATTCAATTCACCAAATTAATGAATAAATAGGCATAGAAAAAACTCCATAAAATACTAATGAAGAATTTAGATATATTCCTCCAAATGCTCCAAAAACTCCATCTTTCTTCTTCTTGCCACTGGCACCAATACTTTTCCTTCTAACTCTACGTTTCCATTTTTCAAATA
>CALBEE010000140.1 GCA_937927575.1 uncultured Saprospiraceae bacterium
AATTCCTCATCCTTACGTTTGGCTTTATATCTTCCTTTACCAGACAATGTACCATTGAAAGTCATGGTCGGCTTCAGTTTATCTTGTTCTTCTTGTGGTAATCTTTTAAAGTCTCTACACTTTTCAGAACAGCAGCCTTCATATTGATCGCTACAGTTACTACATTGGATAAAGAGAATATGGCAAGCTTCATTAGCACAGTTGGTATGATCGTCGTTGGGACTAGCACATTGATGGCACTTTGAGATAATATCTTCGGAGATGCGCTCGCCCATTCGATCATCAAATACAAAATTCTTACCCTTAAACTTATTGGGCAATCCTTGTTCTTCAGCTTGTCTGGCATACTCTATGATACCACCATCTAGCTGATATACTTTTTCAAATCCTCGATGTTTGTAGTATGCGCTTGCTTTTTCACAACGAATTCCGCCAGTACAATACATGACTATATTTTTGTCTTTATGCTCTTGAAGCATGTCATCTATGATCGGAAGAGATTCTTTAAAAGTCTCAACATCTGGGGTGATCGCCCCTTCAAAATGGCCCACTTCGGACTCATAATGATTACGCATATCTATAATGACCGTATCTTCTCTATCAGTGATTTCATTAAAAGATTTAGCATCTAAGTGTATTCCTCTGTTGGTGACATCAAAACTATCATCATCTAATCCATCTGCTACTATTTTTTTTCGCGTCTTGATTTTAAGCTTGAGAAATGATTCTTTTTCACTTTCGATGGCAATATTGAGTCTAATCCCAGCCAATACATCATGCTGCTCAATGAAAGATTCAAAGGCTTTAAATTGACTTTCCGGCACAGAAATCTGAGCATTGATTCCTTCACCAGAGACATAGATTCGACCTAATACTCCTAGATTATCAAAATCTAAGTACAGCTGATCTCGAAATTGATCTGGATTATCAAGTAGTGCATATTTATAAAAGGAGAGTACGATTCTTTCATCCTTTTCTTGTGCTAGCTGCGCCTGCAACTCTTCTTTGCTGTATATGTTGTACAGCTTTTTTTTGTCTTTCTTCATCGCTTGTGCATTAAACGCCTTAGAAATATAGGATTCACACCCTATCTATATTATAGCGTAAAGATAGTGATTGTGCTAGTAAAATTTAGAAGTAGGATATAGCGATTTGTTATTTTTTAGAATGGATTGCTAAGGTTGTCATAGATCATACAGCCCAATATTATAGTTGAAATATGAGTGCGTTGGGCTGAATTTCATGGTGATTTTAGATGGTAATCTTTGTAAACCCTTCTTAATTCGTTGGTTGCAAGGACGCTATCAAATTTAATAGTGAATTCCTAATTATAATGCCACTTTAGGCATTAAACGATTAGTATTGGCTATGAATAGACTAATGCTTGGAACTATATTTGCTGAATACACATTTATTCGTATTATCGGAAAGAGATAATGTAATTAACCCAATCGGCACACCATAATTGAAATAAAACAATACTTATGTCACATTCAGATTCAAATAAAACGAGATATTCAGATGAAGAATTAGCGGAATTTGGCAAACTGATCAATGATAAATTAGCCAAAGCTAAGGATCAACTTGATTTTTATCTTAAGCAAGTTCATGAAAGCACTACCAATACTAATAATCGTGTCAATGGAGTAGAAGAAGGAATTCAATCTGCAGAAAATGAAAGATTAGTCGATCTTGCTGGAAGACAGAAAAAACTAATTCATCATCTTGAAAATGCGAACCTTCGAATCCAAAATAAAGTCTACGGTATTTGTCGAGAAACAGGTGATTTAATCTCAAAGGCTAGATTAGAAGCAGTGCCGCATGCCACTTTAAGCATTAAGGCTAAACAAATGCAAGTAAAAAAGTAAGGCGATTTTAGTTCAGTTTTTTATTCATGCTTCATATCCTTTGAGATATGGCTATCGAAGTAATCAAAGTATGATAATTTCTATTGCTTTAATTTCGTTTAACTTCATATGCGAAAATTATTGGCTTGGATAAGTTACTTCAGTTTATTTATTATTCTTACTATCGTCACTCAGATTGGTGGCATCGTATTGTTGTTTTCTAGTATCATTTCAAACCTAATTCATAAGCAATTCAGATTTAAAAAATCTATTGTTTTTTTGTCATGTTATCTAATAACTACTATTGTGGTAGTCCCAGTATTAGCACCATTTTTTGGAAGAGAAAAAGTTATTCATTCTGATTATGTATCACCGACCACTTTTGCAACTGTTATCTTAAATCGCAACTATGTCAAGCCTGAGTTGAATGAACTACTTCGAAATGTAGCAGATCGAATTGCAAATGACAGAATTCATATAAAATACTTAGATGCAAATTTCCCTTTTTTAGATGGTTTTCCTTTGATTCCGCATCTTAGTCATAGCGATGGAAAGAAAATTGATATTAGTTTTGTGTATTCTGAGCCAGGACAATCTATTGATAGCAAAAAGAAAAAATCACTTAGTGGCTATGGTGTGTTCGAAGGGCCAAAGACTCATGAAGTAAATCAAATAGAAGCTTGTCGAAAGAGAGGATATTGGCAATATGATTTTCCAAAGTATTTGACTTTCGGAACTATAAACAACGAGTTGAAATTTTCTGATGTATTGAATGTTAAATTGATTCAGTCTTTTCTGACAGAGCCTAACTTAGGCAAAATATTTATTGAACCTCACTTAAAAAAACGACTTCGATTGGAACATGAAAAAATAAGATTTCACGGGTGTCAATCCGTAAGGCATGATGACCATTTACATATTCAACTGTAAAAAAAATAGATTATATTTTTTGTAATAAGGTTTCGTGGTTTATTTCAAAAATTCGCGTTTGTTTCTTACGAGAAAAAGCTGCCCTTATCTAAATAAAATGTCGCATCATGCGTTCTTCCATTTCTTTGAGATGCCTACTCCATCCTCTTTTGAGATCTTTTTTGGTAAGTCCAGCATAATAGCTTCTATCAAGGCGTTTGACTTCAAAGCCCATTCGATGAAAGACTCCCTTTAGAATATCTTCTGAGCCAATAGTCATTTCTAATCCAACATGATTTTTATCGTATCCATCTACATGACTGGCGGCTTCTATTTTTAGCGTCTTTCGATCTTTTAATAATTTTTTGATTTCTTTCGGATCGATTTCTCTATCTAATTGGGCGAGATATACTCTCCTTATTTTTCTATCTTTTTGATTGAGCTTTTGGACAAGGCCTGCATCGGTCGTTAAGAGAAGAAGGCCAATACTTGTTGGTCCCATTTTGTCTACTGCAATTAGACCAGAGGGATCTTCTTTTTTGATCAGTCCCATTATATATTTTGAGTCCTTGTCATCTATATCTGTAGAAAAGTGTTTTGGTTTGTTTATCAGAATATATCGATGCTCAACTTTTGCTTTTAGTGGTTTATCTAAATGTGTAATTTGATCATCTTCCATCACTCTGTAGGACTCCTCTTTCACAATTTCACCATTGACTTTTATCTCACCTCTAGCTAATAATCTGCTGGCCTCTCGCCTAGTACAATGTCCAGTATGTGCTATGTATTTATTGAGACGCATAAGAGCTTTTTATATCAAAGAGTATTGAAGATAAATAGGGGAGAGTATAATTCTAGAACGGAACATCTAGAACACCCGTACCACCACTATCTCCATTGTCATCATTTAGACGACTTGGTCTAGTGATCGTTGTACTGGCAAAATCTCCTTTAGGAAATCCGTCACCCGTACCACCACCATAGATATCATTAAAATCATTATCGTCTGGTTCTTTGAACTTAACGAACTGTCCAAGAAACTTGAGAAGAACAGTGTCGAGACCACCATTTCTGTGTTTAGCAATAATGATTTCAGTTTGATCTTTTGGTACACCTATATCTTCATCTTCTATTCCATAATATCCAGGACGATAGATAAATGTAACGATATCTGCATCCTGTTCAATCGCTCCAGATTCCCTAAGATCCGATAGCATGGGTCTTTTTTCACCACCTCTACTTTCTACGGCTCTACTCAGCTGTGAAAGTGCGAGTACTGGTACGCTTAATTCTTTGGCGAGACCTTTTAATGCTCTAGATATTGTTGAAATTTCTTGTTCACGATTTCCTTTTCCTGACGTAGGTCCGGCTGACATTAGCTGGAGGTAATCAATGATGATCATTGAGATATCATGATTTTGTTTGAGTCTACGACATTTGGCTCTTAATTCGAAAATATTAATAGCAGGTGTGTCATCTATATAGATCGGTGCGGTCGATAATTTTTCAACGGCCGCGTGTAATTTGGTCCATTCATAATCTTCCATTTGGCCATTTCGTAACTTGCCACTTTCTATTTCCGCTTCCATCGATATGAGACGTTGTACAAGTTGTACTGATGCCATCTCTAGTGAGAATATAGCTACACCTTTACCACTTTCAGATGCGTTTTTAGCCAATGATAAAGTAAAGGCCGTCTTACCCATACCTGGACGCGCTGCAATAATTACTAAATCTGAAGGCTGCCATCCATTGGTAAGTTTATCCAACTCTCGGAAGCCTGTGGTTACTCCGGTCATGTCAGATCCTTTTTGACTCGTCGCTTCAATTTGCTTTTGCGCCTTGACAGCAAGTGTGCTTAGTGATTCATAACCTGTGTTAAGGTTGTTATCTGTGATTTCATAAAGGTTTCTTTCGGCTTCGTCTAAAAGCTCAAGTACATCTTTATTATCTTCGAAGGCGTCACTTATGACCATAGTCGACACTCTAATAAGCTCTCTTTGGATATATTTCTGAGCGATGATCCTCGCATGATATTCTATATTGGCAGCAGAAGCTACTTTGTTAGTAAGCTCCATTAGATAATTCACACCACCTACTTCATCAAGATAATCTGCTTTTTTCAAAGCTTCGTGCACAGTAAGAAGATCTATTGGCTGTGACTTAGCAAACAGGCCTACCATCACTTCATATATTTTTTGATGTCCTTGTTTATAAAAACTTTCAGGCCTTAGAATTTCGATGACAGAAGGAAGCCCATCTTTATCCAGCATGATACTCCCTAGTACAGCTTCTTCCAGAGGTAAAGCCTGCGGTTGCATTTTACCATAGGATAGACTATCCAGATTTTTCTCATAGCTGACTCTCGATAAATTTCCGAATTTGCTTGCTGGATTTTTGCCGTCTGCCATGATAAAATTATATAGTTAAAACTGTAAATGATTAGTGCACCCTATTAATCTTCTCACAAAGCTAAGAGATTAGATGATTGATCCGATTTATCCACGCACAAAGCGTGTTAATAACTTGTGGATAAACCTGTGTATAACTATTCATCTTTGTAGAGAATAAAATCAGCACTACTTAGCCTAATTCTGTAGGGTAAAAAGTCAAACGGATAAGTATTAGAAATAATTCACATGTTTGCATTTTTTAATATAAAAAAGCTTGATTACGCAGACAAAGACTCCCAAAGTCTTTCATATAATAATTTGGTTTTATATGTATTATTTTAATATGTGGTAATGAAATCAAAAATGCCCAATGCTCATTAAAGCATCAGGCATTGTTTAAATGTTTTCGTATATAATTATTGACTATATATCAAAGTTAGTTTTTGCCAACATTATTTAATTTATCAATGATCATATCGAGTACTTCTTTTTGCTTAATTAATTCTGCTTGTAACTCATCCTGTTCATTCAAGTTCTTCTCGATATTTTCTTCGGCTTTTCTGATCTTCTCTTCTGCTTTCTCAATGTCCTTATGATAGCCATTGTTTTTCTTTACCAACTTCCCCATATCCTTGTCCATATTTTTGAGAAGTTTCTCTTGTTCTTTGATCTCTTTATTGATCACTTCTTTACGCGCTACGATATAGAAGTCTTGTACAAAGGTTTGTAAACCTTCACTATCGTCTACAAACTCACCGTCTACTACTGCCCAGAAATAAGCTGATGCTTGATTTTTGCCCTCTTCAAATTTAGCGTACATATCTACAGTGTTAGCTGAAGAAACTAATGGAATACGCGCTCCTTCACTATAGTATTCTTTTGCTTTTTTATTTCGCTTAGTTTTACCATAGTCTTTCATATAGTCTTCCCAAAGATCTTTGACATCATCTTTATCACCCCCTTCCACTTCTATATATACTCCGGTTTGCTTACCTAAGCTCATAGTTTTTTCGATCGCTTCTACGTTTTGTGCTGTCACTAGAGTAGCGAATGCTACTAGTAAGGTCATGAGTGTAATTGTCTTTTTCATGTGTTTGTTAGTTTTTAATTGAATTACTTTAGGTCTTGCTGTAATTCTCTGTAAGATAGTGAATAATCTTAATTGAATATAGCCTCAACCTACCTATACAATACGAATATTAGACGGATATAGATCCAAAAGGTAACCTGCGAAGTCTTAAAGTATTATTAAATCAAGTGAAGTATAGGTTAAGTAAGCTATTAAAGGTGTCCTCTTATTGATAATCAAGCTGTTAGTCGCTGGATTATGATGTTGAAAAATGAAGTAGGACTAAAGAATAATAACATTCTATGTAGACATAGAATCTATTTCGACTTATCATCATCATTTTATATATTTACCAATCCTTTAATATGTATTGATTATGGAGCAATGGCAGATAGATTTTGAGTGGTTGAGGATTCAACATTTGGTGAAAGACGCAATGCAAAGACCTAATGTTCCAGATTTTCAGACCGTTATGTTTTTGGTGGGTATTCAAGAATTGGGAAGATTGCCAGAAGAGCAATTTACCAAAGAAGAAAAGGCTGATCTTATGCATGTAGCGGTATGTACTTTGCTTGAGCCTGAAGGTTACTTTTCATTTGAAGGACGAGACCAAGATGGTTGGCCGCATTGGAAGGCAGTCAAGCCATTTAATACCAAAGGCGTAGAGGCGCAAGAGGCGATTTTAAAAACAAGACTTATAGAATACTTCGGAAGAAGTGATGCAGAAGAACAAAATTGAAAACAAACCAATTGAAAATTAACAGTATGAAAGTGATAAACACATTAAAAGCACTTGTATTAGCTACAGTAGCTATGGTTGTAATCGGATGTCAAGCAGATGGGCCGACTTACGCTATGATAGAAACGGATTTTGGAAATATGAAAGTGGAGCT
>CALBEE010000141.1 GCA_937927575.1 uncultured Saprospiraceae bacterium
TAAAATCATTATATGATATACATATTATCATCGTATTTTTGCATTCATGAATAGAGCACTTAAAATATACAATAGCCTAAGTGGCGAGAAAGAAGTATTCAAACCTATTACAGAGGGATATGTAGGAATGTATGTATGTGGTCCCACTGTTTACAATGATGTACATATGGGTAACTGTATGACTTTTGTTCGTTTTGATATGATCTACAGATACTTAGTCCATATTGGCTACAAAGTAAGATATGTACGAAATATTACCGATGTAGGGCACTTATTAGACGATGGTGAAGATCGTATCCTTAAAGGTGCAAAGGCAGAAAAACTCGAGCCGATGGAAGTAGTTCAGAAATACTCCAATGGTTTTCACTATATGATGGATGTATTGAATACTAAAAAGCCTAGTATAGAACCAAGAGCCACAGCTCATATTATAGAGCAGATTGAGATGGTAGAACAAATACTCAAAAACGGCTATGCATATGAGTCTAATGGATCGGTATATTTTGACACATTAAAGCTAGCCGAAGATACTGGAGAATACGGAAAACTTTCTGGTCGTAAAATCGAAGATCTTAAAGCGGAATCAAGAGATAATCTCAAGAATCAAGATGAAAAACGACATCCATCTGACTTTGCAATTTGGATGAAAGCGGCACCAGAACATATTATGAAATGGAAATCGCCATGGTCCGAAGGTTTTCCAGGATGGCATTTAGAATGTTCAGCAATGAGCACAAAATATCTTGGTGAAAGATTCGATATTCACGGTGGCGGTAATGACTTAAAATTTCCTCATCACGAAAACGAAATAGCGCAAAACATGGGATCCTGTGGTTGTGCTCCGGTTAATTATTGGTTGCATACCAATATGCTTTTGATGAATGGTAAAAAGATGTCTAAAAGTGATGGCAACAGTATTATGCCACCTGAGCTATTTAGTGGAGAAAGCGAACATATTAGCAAAGGATATAGTCCTATGGTAGTGAGGTTTTTCTTTTTGCAATCTCACTATAGGTCTACTTCTGATCTCACTGATGCTGTTCTACAAGCTGCAGAAAAAGGCTACAAAAGATTTATGGAAGGCTTGAAAACACTTAGCACTTTACAGGGTGGAGCAAAAAATAATGAGGCCAATATTAACAAAGAGTTGTTGAATCTCGTTGAAGACGTATACACTCATATGGATGATGATTTTAATACACCAAGAGCCATTGCAAGTATTTTTGAAATAGTAACTAAAATAAATAGTTTAAAGTCTGGAAGTATTTCTTTAGCTGATGTATCGCAAGAAACATTAACCATTATTCAGAAAAAACTTTCTGCTATTATATTCGATGTCTTTGGTCTTAAAGATGATACAGCCGGTGGTGCAGGAGGGGATACACTTGATGGATTAATGCAATTAGTGATTGAGCTAAGACAAGAAGCCAGAGAAAGTAAAAACTGGGGTATCTCTGATAAAATAAGAGACAGTCTCAAGGAGTTAGAAATAGAAATAAAAGATGGAAAGGATGGAACAACTTGGTCAATGTAATTGATTGTTGTTGCAGAACAAAAATATTTATCTCAAAAGAATAGAAATTAATATCATGCTCAATAAGCTAAAAAGAATTACTACTTATCTACTTTTGCTTGCTTTGGTTGTAGGGTATTCATCTTGTAAAACTGATAATACTTCTGATGCAAAACCTGTAGTAGAAAAACCAAGAGTAAAGGTTCCGAAATTTAATGGAGATGTAGCCTACGAGTATACTGAAAAACAATTGTCTTTTGGCCATCGTATCCCTGGTACACCGGAACATAAAGCTACTAAAGATTGGTATGTAGAAAAACTCAAGGCAGCAGGAGCTGAAGTACAAGTACAAGAATTTAAAGCTTCTTTTTTGGGTTTAAAAGATAAAGAGTCCTATAATATTATAGCATCGTTTAATCCTAATCATTCTCATCGAATTATGTTGGCTGCACATTGGGACAGTCGATTGATAGCCGAAAAGGATGAAGATAAATCTATGCAAGACAAACCCATTATGGGAGCCGATGATGGTGCGACAGGAACTGCAATACTTTTACACCTTGCAGAAGTAATACAAAAGAATCCAATTGATCTTGGTGTCGATATTGTTTTATTTGATGCTGAAGACCAAGGAGATTCAGGTGACAACATGACTTGGTGTCTTGGATCTCAATACTGGGGTAACAATCCTCATACACCTAACTACAAAGCAAAATTTGGGATTCTTCTAGATATGGTAGGATCTAAAGATGCTCAATTTGGTTATGAAAACTATTCTTTAGTAAACGCAGGAAATGAATTAAAGAAAATTTGGAAACTAGCTCAAGGAATGGGTTATTCAGATTTCTTTCAAGACTACAATGGCTTTCGAGTGATGGATGATCACTTTCATGTCATGGAGAAAAGAGGTTTTCCGATGGTCGATATTATTAATATGCCTAAAGATGTTGCTTCAGGTGACACCTCTTTTGGACATTATCATCATACACATAAAGACAATATAGATATTGTGTCTAAGCGTACACTCAAAGTAGTAGGACAAGTAGTTACAGCAGTAATCTATAAAGAATCAGACGGTTCTTTTTAATTATTTTTTTTCTCATCTCACTTATTCGCCTTCGAATAAATTCAAAGGAACATTAGCATCTTCCTAAATTAATATTTTGTCTCTGCCTACTTCAGTAGCAGACGAAAATACTTCGTTACGTAGTAACTCTATTACTTAATCGTCTTCGAACATATCCAAAGAGATATTAAACATTTTCCTACTAGTTAAATGCTTTGTCTCTGCCTACTTCAGTAGCAGACGAAAATACTTCGTTACGCAGTAACTCTATTACTTATTCGCCTTCGAACATATTCAAAGAGACATTAAACATTTTCCTACTAGATAAATGCTTTGTCTCTGCCTACTCCAGTAGCAGACGAAAATACTTTGTTACGTAGTAACTCTATTACTTATTCGTCTTCGAACATATTCAAAAAGACATTAAACACATTCTTACTAGATAAATGCTTTGACTCTGCCTACTTCAGTAGCAGACAAAAATACTTTGTTACGTAGTAACTCTATTACTTATTCGTCTTCGAACATATTCAAAGAGACTTTGTCTCCCTACTAGAACAGAAATTGGTCTTTATATACCTCTGTAAAAAATAGAAATAATGCGTGATTGTCTACGTCAATTAGTAATTAATATATTTCTATAAGCAAAAATTTTCTGCTATATTAATATTACATTTTTTTTCTCGTTAACTTATAACTCCATAGAATGCAAAATAGTTATAGACAAAAGTTCATGCACATCCATCCTGAAGGAGGAACATTCTTTATTACTTTCAGACTAGCCGGAAGTATTCCTAAATCTCTACTAACTCAGTTAAAATTGGATTTTGAAGATAAATTACTTGAAGTCAAGAAAATAGAAAATATTGAACTTCGAAATAAATCACGCTATAATTTACGTAAAAACTACTTTTCGAAAGTAGACAATGTTATGGATAAAATTAGCTATGGTCCTCATTATTTAGTAATTCCCAACATTCTTAAAATAATTAAGAAAGAGCTTCATCGTTATGATGGATCGTTATATCATCTTCTTTGTTATTCCATAATGAGTAATCATGTACACATATTAATCGACACGAATATATGCAAAGAGGGCAATGTTAATAATAAAGACATAAATCTACATCGAATAATGAAAAATATTAAAGGTACAACAGCTAGATATATAAATATCGAATTGGGTAGGACTGGCACACTTTGGGAAAAAGAAAGTTATGATATGTACATCCGGAATGTGAAGATGTTAAACAATGTGATTGCTTATATTCTTAACAACCCTGTAAAGGCTGGAATTTGTAATTATTGGAAAAACTATCCAGGAAACTACTTTTTTGGCGAGTGATCATAGATCCTACTAATTCAAATGATTCATTCGGTAAGAAATATACTAAAAGGAACATTAGCATCTTCCTAAATTAATATTTTGTCTCTGCCTACTTCAATAGCAGACTAAAATGCTTCATTACGTAATAACACTGTTACTTTTTCGCCTTCGAATAAATTCAAAGAGACATTAAAACATTTTCCTACTAGATAAATGCTTTCTCTCTGCATACTTCAGTAGCAGACGAAAATGCATCGTTACGTAATGACACTGTTACTTATTCGCCTTCGAACATATTCAAAGAGACATTAAATATTTTCCTACTAGATAAATGCTTTGTCTCTACCTACTTCAGTAGCAGACTAAAATACTTTGTTACGTAGTAACTCTGTTACTTATTCGCCTTCGAATAAATTCAAAGGAACATTAGCATCTTCCTAAATCAATATTTTGTCTCTGCCTACTTCAGTAGCAGACGAAAATACTTCGTTACGTTATAACACTGTTACTTATTCGCCTTCGAATAAATTCTAAGGAACATTAGCATCTTCTTAAATTGATATTTAGTCTTTGCCTACTTCAGTAGCAGACGAAAATGCTTCGTTACGTAATAACACTGTTACTTATTCGCCTTCGAATAAATTCTAAGGAACATTAGGATCTTCTTTAATCGATACCTTATACCTAGCTACTTTAGTAGCAGATAAAATAAATTCTATGATGTAATTATTTTATCCAGAAATTTTTTCCATAAAATTGGTGATTGCATTCGAGCGTAAGATTAAATAACTTATCAAAAATAACGTTGCGATAATATACATCAATCGCATATTGGCTTTCTTAGTTTGAGATTTTTTATATCCGGCATCACCTCTATACGTAGCTCTCAGACCTGACTTGATCCTATCTTTTGTAGCAGAAATATCATCTGGATTATCCATCGCTTTAAGTCGATTTTCCAATTCTTCTTTTTGCTCATCATAATACCTTGGTATAAATCCAAAAGGCTTTGGCTTAGGTCTATTTCCTGATAAAAATCCCATAAATGATAATCTGTTTAGAAGTTATGAAGATAAACAAATTTAAGCATCTGATCAAGATCACTTCATTTGGTGATTAAGTTCTTTTAAGTATCGCTTACGTTCCTTAGCATAGTCTTTATAGGCTTGAGTATCATCGCTACTTTTTATATATCTACTATAATATTTTATAGCTATAGATTTGTCTTTATAATAAATATCAGAAGCTCTTGCCAAATAATATAATATCTTAGGATCTTCACCATATCTATAGGCTTCTTTATAATTAGCTATGGCTTCAGGTAAGTTCTTTTGCTCGTCATACAATCTTGCTAAATTTCTATAGTATGTATCTATGGATGGTGCTATTGATAATTCTGTAGCGTTTTGATAATAAAATATTGCGGACTCAATATTTCCTGCATCCTCATAAGCTTTGCCAAGATAATAATGTACTTTTTCATCTCGTGGCGCATTTTGCAAAGCGTAAGTTAAATGGTAAATCGCCATCTGTGTCGAGTCAATTTGTACTAATGCATATCCATACAGCTTATGATAATATGTATTAAAATCATATCTACCCAAAACTCCTTTGAGTATCTGAGCAGTCTCTGAATATTCTTTCTCCTTATACTTAAGCTTTGATCTCAATAGACTCAAACCTATATGCGTGGAATCTACTTTTAATCCTTCCAAAAGGATACTATCTGCCAAGCTAGCTTGGTTATTCGAAATTGCCAATTCTGCAAGACCTTTTACTGTTTTTAGATCTCTTGAATTAGATGTATAAGCAATGCTATAATATTTCCATGCGTCTGTAAAATTATCCGCTAAAGTATAAAGTCGGCCCAATTTTCTGGCGAAGGTTGGTATATCAGGATTTTCCGCTTGAAGCAAAGTATAATACTTAATGGCTTTAGGCGGATTTTCTTCTTCCTCATATAATGAAGCCAGGTTTTGCCAAGTAGATCTTAGAAGAGTGTCCTTCTTTTCTAAAATGTGAAACTGTTTTTTAGCCAATGTATTATCACCACTCCTATAAGCCGCTAATGCCGATTTATGTAAACACTCTATTTGAGTAGTATCATTTTGATAACATGTATTATAAATTGACAAGGCTTTAAGATAATCCTTGGTTTGCATAGCCTCTTCTGCCATCACCATATCTTGTCCATATGACATCATGGAGCATAACATACTAATAACAAGCGAGTATTTAATTTTCAATGTAAAGCGCTTTTACTTAAAGATGCATATTTATATTAAATAGTTGTGCCACCAACCCTTTTAGAAAATTCTTAGTCTATATTTATAACTAATAACAATTACCATGAAAAATGTAAGCCTTTTTATTTTAGCACTTGTATTGTTTTCTTCTTGTAGTAAATCAGAAAATGATAATAATACCATATGTGATTCTGAACTAAACTGTATTGACGAATTTTGTCTATTTACACTTGACAATGAACAAGGAACTACGACTTTCTTAAACTGTTATGGAGCTTGGTCAATACATATTCCCAATGAAGATGAAGGGGGCGCTTGGTATATGGTCGATGAATGGAGTGATGACTACAAAGTGGAAGGTAGAGAAGTTACTTTCTGCGGATATGTAAGAGAAAATACGCTCCCACTCCTTCTCCCAGATCCTATGCCTGGTCGATTCTATCAAATTGAATTGGAGAATATAGAAATTTCGGAAGACTAGTAATCAGATCATTCCTAAGAAGATATTCTTGAAAGCCTATTTATTCCAAAGTTTTATTGGAGGGAATAACCACCAATCTTTACAACTTTAGATATAGATAGGCTTTCCTTATATTTATATTTTCAATAATTATTGAAAATATAAAAACTATAGTTTATCTTTACCATATGAAATACAATGAAGCCAGACATAAATTCATTCAATCATGGGGAACCTTAGGTTCTAGCTGGGGAATTAGCAAAACTATGGCTCAAGTACATGCGGTACTTCTACTTTCTAGTAAGCCTCTCAATCAAGATGAAATTATGGATCTTCTACAAATAAGTAGAGGAAATGCCAGCATGTCTCTAAAAAGTCTCATGGACTGGGGATTAATCTATAAAGAATTTATACCTGGCGAGCGAAAAGAATTTTATCTCGCCGAAAAAGACGCCTGGAGAATAGCTACACAAGTAGCACAAGAAAGAAGTAAACGAGAATTGATGCCTGTAATACATATGTTGGATCAGATCAAAGAGGTGAACGATTCCACTGCTACAAAATCTGATCTTAGAGAACTAAAAACAGTTACTGAAGATATTTTATCGTTTGCCAAACGGTCCGATAGGATGTTATCCACTTTTGTCAAAGCTGAAAAGAATACATTCTTCAATAAAATTTTGAAACTTTTTAAATAGCCCTTTTTTTGGTAAAATGTTTCAATAATTTTTGAAAATATAAAACATGATTCAAACAATTAATAACACAACTTTAGTTCTTAGTCTATTAATAGGATTGACTCAAATCATAGGGGGCTACATTAGATTATATAAGACAAAACATAAATCAAAATACTCAATCGGCTTAAACCGATATTTTACTCTCGTGGCAGGATATTTTTTAAGCTATTTTATAATTACGATTATTCACAACATTTGGATAAAAGTTGACGATATACAGGCCCTGTTTATGCCCATTCTTCCATTTTGTATGGCCATTTACTACTGGATAATAATTTACTCTTATGATAGATCTCAAATAGATTAAAAAAATTTAAACAATTGTTTCAATAATTTTTGAAAATAAAATAACATGAATACAATACTCCAATTCGTTTTTACCCTCGCCTATCTTTGGTGCTTTGCTTTAATGATAATCGGTCCCTTTCAAGTCTTTGCTGCTTTAATTAGAGCTATATCTATAAAAGATTGGAACAGTAATTTTGGGAAACGCCTTAAGACATATTTCCAACTACTTATAGCCTATTGGGTCGCCGCTGGCATAGCCTATTTCATAATAGATCCATTAGATGCCGAGTGGCTAGTATATCTATTCGTACCCATTCTCAGTAGTGCACTAGCACTCTATTATTGGAGAGCTATATTTCTACTATATAAAGAGAAAAGAGCAGTATCAAAAGAAAACAATTAATTCATTATAAATCACAGAAATTATGGACGCAACAGTAATCACGTATTTAGTGTATATCATCATTAGTATAGGACTTATCATATGGGTAGGTCGTACACTATTTAATAATGGAAGAGTATTTCTTCTGCAAGTATTTGACGAAGCCGAAATAGCCGACTCGGTTAATAAATTACTATTAGTGGGATTTTACCTTATCAATGTAGGTTATATGGTATATAATCTTAAAATATTCAAATCAATAGAATCTACGAGAGCCAGTATAGAAACCTTAAGTATGAAAATTGGAATGATCATACTTATCCTGGGAGTGATGCACTTCTTTAACATTTTTGTTTTATTCAGACTCAAAAAAAATTCTAAAGTAGGCAATGAATTGTCTATAGATTAAAGCCACTAGATATTAGAATGTAATGAGTCAATGTATTGCATTGACTCTTTTTATTCAACAGTGTTTTAGTACTAAAAACATAAGTTTCTATTTATAAATTATATCTTACTTGACATATACTTCCAGCATATGAAATACATCCTAATATTATTATTATCTGTAGCAATGCTATCTACTGCAAAATCACAAATGATAGCTCAAGAACTTCTACAAAAGTCTATCAATTATCATGACTCGCATGGCACCTTGATGCATCATGATATTACGTTGCATCTCAATGAAAAGAGACCTAATGGATCTGATAGAAAATCCACTGTATCTTTTAATATTTCGAAACAACGATACTCCAATACTCGACTAAGCGACGGAGTAGAAATTATTAATACCATAGAAAAAGGTAAGAAGCAAATAACTATAGATGGAAGATCAGAATATACCGAAGATGAAAAAAAGAAATATCGATTAAATCCTGATCGAATAGAGACAATGAAAAATTATTATCAATACCTATGGTTACTTCCACTTAAACTTGAAGATGAAGGAACCATCCTTGATCCTAAAGTGAAGGAGAAAAATTTCTTCGGTAAAGAATCTTTGGAAATTAAAGTGACTTACGATCCTTCTGTGGGTAAAGATGTATGGTATTTCTATTTCAATCCCAGAACCTATGCCTTACATGGCTATAGATTTTATCATGTAGAGGCAGATAATGATGGAGAATATATTATTCTCGAAGGGGAGACTATTTCGCATGGCGTAAAACTACCTAAATCCAGAAAGTGGTATACTCATAAAGAAGATGAATTTTTGGGAGAAGATGTATTGGACAAATTAGTAATTGACTAAGTCAGCGTGATAGCAATAGTTCTAGGTTCTGGATTAAATACTCTAATAGATTATGTTTCAATAAAGAGAAGCATACCATATGACAGTTTCATAGATTTTGAAATTCAACCTTTAGTTGGTCATGATCGTATAATTTATGAAGCCCACTTAGAAGATCAACCAATCATTATCCTTTCAGGAAAGTTACACCTTTATGAAGGCTACACCTATAATCAAAGTGTTGCTCCACTTCGATACGCATTAGATCGTTTTCAAATTTCGCATTGGATCGTTACCTCTGCCTGTGGTTCTTTTAATACTAACTGTAAAGTCGGTATTTGGCAAAAGGTATCGAGCATAATATCGCTAGAAAATATTCCTGGGCTTTGGCAAAAAAACAATATACTAAACGCCAATATTATAAATGATAAAACATATGCCTATCAAAAAGGGCCTTCTCTCGGTACAGTCGCTGAATACAAAATGTTATCATCCTTAGGTGCAGATTTAGTCGGAATGTCAATGCTTCCAGAATCTATCTATCTTAATTCTATGAAAAGAACGCATGATCTCTATTCGTTACCGGTCTGTAGTTATGCTTCACTTGGATATGATATTGTAGAACCCAGTCATAAACAAGTAGTGGAAGTAGCCAATAAAGGAGTCTTTGATTTGATCGGCATCCTCAAAGAAAAAATGTACTCTCAATGACTGGATTAGAAATCATAGCTACTATTACTGGAATTGCCTCGGTAGCTTTACAAGCGAAAGAAAAAATAATTGCTTGGCCGCTAGCAATATTAAGTGTTAGTATTCTAGCTTATATATTCTTCTTTCAAAAATTATACTCCGATTTTGGTTTACATATTGTATATATAATTTTAAATGGCTATGGCTGGTTTATTTGGTCACAGAAAAAAGGATTAAAAGAAGTAACGTCAACTAAATTGTTGGTTAGAGCAGAATTCATCATTTCGCTATTCAGTATTTTATTACTCACAACTATACTAGGCTATTTAATGTCGACCTATACCGATGCTGATCTTGCATACTTCGATGCCTTCACCACTAGTGGAAGCTTGGTAGCGCAATATCTATTAGCCAAAAAATATCTACAAAACTGGTTGATTTGGATCATTGTAGATGTAGTTGCTATTCCACTATACATATATAAAGGATTATGGATCATTGCTGCACTCTTTGTAGTCTATCTATTAATTTGTATCTGGGGATATATCGAATGGAAAAGGACTTACGAATTAGAGTTTTCTAAAAATTATAATTAATAAATGATATGAGATTTCATACCAGAAAATGGGTAAAACCCGAAGACTTAAATCCAAACAATACACTCTTCGGAGGAAGATTATTACAATGGATTGATGAAGAAGCGGCACTCTATGCCATAATACAATTAGACAATCGAAAGATAGTCACTAAGTATATGTCGGAGATAGATTTTATCAATGCTCCTAAGCAAGGAGACATTGTGGAGATCGGTATTATTGCAACCAAATTTGGTCGAACATCTTTGACACTTAAATGTGAAGTAAGAGATAAAATTAATCGTCTTCCAATACTCACTATTGAAAAAATCGTATTTGTAAATCTAGATGAAAACGATCAACCTACTCCACATGGAAAAACAGAAATTAGTTTTCCGGTAGATCGATTTGGAGAAGAGTGACAAAATTAACTCCGTATCTAATTTAGCATTCTTCACATAAGGGAAAGCCACATCTAGTTTGTATCCCTTTGAAGGGATTATAGGGATGATTTTAATCAGTTATTTTACTACCAAAATAAATCCTTCTCAAAATAGAATTACTTATCAACTTCCATTCCCTGTAAGATTCCTTTTTCCAAGGCCGGTACACCGCGCTTCATCCATCTAGGCATAGGAGCATCCATAAGATAATTGCTTAAATATTACACTTATTGTTCCTAAATAAGGGAAAGCCACATCTAGTTTGTATCCCTTTGAAGGGATTATAGGGATGATTTTGATCAGTTATTTTACTACCAAAATAAATCTTTCTCAAAATAGAATTACTTATCAACTTCCATTCCCTGTAAGATTCCTTTTTCCAAGGCCGGTACACCACGCTTCATCCATCTAGGCATAGGAGCATCCATAAGATAATGATCAAAAAACTGCTCCATGCGGATATTAAAGTCTAACCTATTTTGCCACTTTACTGGCCAATGTGGTTCGCCGTTATAGTTAAGCATCCAAGCTGGTTTGCCTAATCTTCGCAAACCGACAAAATATTCAATACCTTGATACCATGGTACCGCTCCATCTTCATCATTATGCAAAATTAATACAGGCGTATTTACTTTGTCTAGATTAAATACTGGGGAATTCTCTATATACAATTCCGGATTTTCCCATAAGGTCGCACCGAGTCTACTTTGCGTTTTCTCATACTGAAACATCCTACTCATACCGCTACCCCATCGTATGCCACCATACGCCGATATCATATTGACAACTGGAGCGCCAGACTCTGCACATTTAAAAATATCTGTCTTAGTTAACAAATGCGCTACTTGGTATCCACCCCAACTATGCCCTTGTACTCCTATGCGATCCTTGTCAATAAATCCTTTATTTATCAAAGATTCCACTCCAGAGATTACTGATATTTCACTACTCTTTCCAGGATAGCCATTTTGGTAATATACATCAGGATTAAAAAGTATATAGCCTTTACTTGAGTAATAGGCATAATTGATTGTTGACCTATGCGCGTATGGTGCTCTATGTCTATGTAGATTTTGTGAATTACGTTCATAAAAATTTACCAGTAATGGATATTTTTTACTGGGTTCAAACCCTTCCGGCAATACCAACAATCCTTTTCTTAAAACACCTTCACTATCTGTCCATTCGTGTAACTGTATAGTACCCCAATTGTATTCTGATTGCTGCGGATTAGCTGTAGATACTTTATTCTCATTTGAAAAAATAGTATCACTATGAATTAGATCAGGAAAGATCTGATAATTCTCTTTTGTCCAAACGATATCATTACTATTCTTGGCCTTTCTCGGAAACCGGTCTAACCTATAAGGACCAGAGAATAAAATTTTTACCTCTCCACTCTTGACATCCACATGTGCATAACCTTCATCCTTAGTATTATGATTAATCCATTTAACCAGCCATTTATCACTTGGAATAAAATCACTTTCACGATCTAATTTTACGATACGATATTCTATTTTATCTTTCCGTCCATTAGTGATTTTTCTAATTTTTCTGCTTCTATTGGGGAGTGCTAGCCATATGTCATATCTATCATAAATTGCTATTTCATTTTCATCGATTGTCCAACCTCCGGTACCATATGACCTTGGATCCATAGGCCTATCATTTTCTTCATCGTAAAAAATTCCTAATTCTTTATCTGTAAGCAAAAAGGCGGTTTCACTTTCTAGATCATAGCTATAATGCTTACCATCTTCTCTATTAAACCATGTGAAGTAATTACCGTTAGGAGACATCCTCGGATAGCTTGGCAGCCTTGATAAAACTAAACTTGATTTTCCCGTAACCATGTCAATTTTATAAATATCCTTGTAGGAGTATCCTAACCAACTGATGGATTGTTGGTATTTAGAATCATCTACTCCTACTGCGTACTTAGAATTATCTTTAATCTTAACATCTTGAATATGATCTTTAGCAAGTTGTACGATTTTGTTTTTCTGATTGTCGAAGTAGCATAGATAAGTTTTCTCACGATCTCTACTTTCTCGTACCTTTTGCTGAGTGTGGAGCATTCCATCCGTGTGAGACCATACTTCAACACTTACGATTTCATCATCTAATATGAGACTATCTTGAAGTAAAACAGGAGGAGCGATTCCAAAAAATAACTTTGATCCATCTTCTGAAAAATACGGTGCATCAAAATTACTCATCTGCCATCCTTCAGGTAGAAAAGCACTATTATTATCTGCAATGATTCGAGCTTGACTGTCACCAGTTTTCCATGAATATAATTGATACGGTCTATGTCTAATTTCTGTGGTATCACTATCCACCGTAAATGTGAGTTGCATTCCTTTAGTATCAAAACCTAAATGATAAATGTCTCCTTCCGTTTGTAAGACTTCTTGATCTTTACCTGTCTTAAGATCTACCACATGCACACCTGCCACCACTAATGAATCATCACCAGCAGTGTGATATACTAATTTTTCACCCTCTTCAGAAAATTCATAATTGCGCACAAAGAAAAAAGTATCTTCTTTTTCGGTAGCCAGATTTCTGATAATCATTCTACTTCCATTTTCCTTGGATTCTTTTTTCTTCAAACTATTTATCACTAAGGAATCTGCTGGGTGACCACCTGGCTCTAATTGATAGGCTACATACCCACCATATTCATCTGGAGTCTTAAATGACTTAAGGGTATGAAGAACTGTAATTTTACCTTTTCGCATATCAAATATCGAAAGACTGTCACCTGGCATATCAGCTTTATCTATCTGTCGTCTTTTCATTTCTCTTACAGTATCCACATCCGCGACGGACTTCCACATAACTATGTCACCTCCAAAATCAATAGTAGGTTGATTGACTCTGGCAAAACTATACGAATCCTTATTGGCAGTATTATAGATATAAAGGGTTTTATTAGTACGTTCACCAGATAACGTATAGATCACATTACTTCCATCAGGTGCTATTTTTACATCCTTTATCCTATTCCATGACTTGTAATTTTCTGGCGTTAGCTGCTTTTTGGATTGAGCAACCAAAGATACATTTAGAGTAATAAGAAAGAAAATAGATATCGATAATGAAAATCTCATAGTAAGGAGTTTATTTTCTACAATATCAATAAATTAAACTTGATTCACAAAAGACTAATTCAAATGAATGCTCAACATACAGTATTCATGACAGTTGAGTCCTGCCTCTACTCCTTATTTCTCCCTTTCTCATGAGGATAAAGCAAATGTACATATTCACTCTGCCAATATTCTTTAGTCTCAATATCCATTGCGGTAAGCCTTCCTTTAAACGCCGCTCCTGTATCTAGGTTCCATAAATTCATAGCGTTTATGGGTTGCTCACTATTATAATGTTGAGTAGGCGTATGACCAATATATATTTCATGAAAATGTTTCAAGCGTTTTGGATAGCGTATAGATTCAGGATCTAAAGTTTCGTCGGTGGCGATCGCCATTTCTAATAA
>CALBEE010000142.1 GCA_937927575.1 uncultured Saprospiraceae bacterium
TATGACAGCTAATGGTATCGATATCTTAGCTGGAGCAACTTATAATCCAGCAGATACCTCATGGATAGCAAGAATAGATGCCACACATTTTCCTTCTAATAGTTCGACTAATAGCCTCGGAACACCTGATCAATTCGATACCGCTGAGAAAGTTAATATAGAGGTTTGTTATGAAGTTGCTAACTGTCCAGTTGGGGCTGATATACCGTTTACTTATAAAGCATGGTATGGATGTTTTGATGAGGTATGTCAGCTTACAGGCCAAGCGTCATTTATGAAAATTAGGCCTACAGGGTCTCTTTTGCCTGATATAACAGCAAGCTTAGACAATGGTATAGAAATTTGCGGAGAAGACGCTCAAGTGTCAGCAACAGTATCTAATCCTAATACTGATACAGATCAGAATGTATATACAGATCTAAGTATAGGATTCCAAGCTTGCGGTATGGAAGCACTTGTTATAACTGAAGTCTCGATCAATAATGTCGATGTAACAGCAGTGTATAGAGTAATAGGAGATGACATAGATGTAGATCTAAGTATGAATACAGATCCATCAATAGGATTATTTGATTATGATGGAGATGGCTTTTTTGATGATCTACCAGGAGGAGCAGATCCATTGGATATTATTGTAAAATTTGCATTAGCATGTGGTATTGGTAGTGAAGGAGGTTGTCCTGAGGTTAACTGTGAGAATGTTCAGTTCTACCTCAAAGGAAAAACAAATTGTGGAAACTCTTTTCAAGGATTTCCTAACACAGGCGGCTTTGACTTACAGTATGGGCAAGAGGCTGTTTCTAATAATAATGAGGTCGACTTGAATACTACAGGTACTGTAGTTGGTTATGACTTCGGAAACTACAGTAACGATGGTGCACCAATAGGTGGAACTAACTCAAGTGAATTAGAAATTGAATTCTGCTACGAATTTGCTCAAGAAAATATAGCAGATTGCCCAAGTGGCGGAGAGACTAAAATGTTAGCACATTTTGCTGGTGCTCAAATTTTTATTGAAGATTTAGAAGTTGTAGCGGGATCTGTAATGATAGATGATGGTTCCGGTTATACAGCTGTAGCTGATGCACTTGTGACTTATACAGAAACTTCGGTTAATACAGCTACTTTAGAAATTAATGCAGGTAATAATAATCCTACATTATGTTATAAATACATACTTAAATTGGATGAATGTCATTGTGGTCCTCCTCAATATGTCGCAGTAGACCAGCAGATCGTATCAGTCTGTTCTGATTGTACGCCAGATTGCGAGATCGTAAAAGGTTGTAGATCGACACTTCTAAAGGCTAATCCAGAATGCTCACCTTGTCCTTGCGTAGCTCAATATTTTCCAACTAAGACAGAGAGAAAAAACTTGGGTTATGCCGATAAAGAGATGACACGAAAAATTACAAGAGAAGAGCTCTTAGATTCTAATGCAGTTGATCTAGGTCGCTTTATGCCAGGAGATACTTTATGGCATCAAGGATACTGGGAGTTATATGACGAGGACCTTTTACTCAACGATCCGGCAAGATGGAGTTTTGCTTTTTATGCAAGTACAATGGGCGGTTCTGGTACCAGTGGAGAAGTGCAAGCAGCTTTACCACTAACATGGGAAGGAGGAGCTATTCAGCTTAATGAATTAAAAATTGAAAATCCTGATGGGACTATTCATATAGTTGACATGGCAGCTTTGGCTGAATGTGCAACAGGAGGTACGGTTCAGTCAGTTAACTCTTACAGTACACATTTTCTAACACCTTGGGGTGAACACCCAAATGATGAGTATCCATCGACTTTTACATGCTCATATACCGCATGGGAGGGATATGATAATGATTATGTGCAATTTGACATGTGGAACTTCGACAGAATGGAAGAAGTAAATTCGATTAACTCGTCGATTGCAACTAGACATGCTTACGGTGTTGGTGATTGCTTAACTGAATTTATTGCGACTTATGAAATTGTGGCTGGATCAAAGGTTCATTTTGATTGGTGTGTGCCATTAATTAAGAACCCACTCCGGGAAGCGGCTAAGATTCTTGGGGTTGCACCTCCAGAACAAAATATTGCAAGGATACTACCTGTTCTTAACACTTATCAAGCTGACGAAATTGCTGGTTCAGGTACTTATGGACATGGACCAAATAATAATGGATGTAATGAAATTTCAACATATAATATTTCTTGCCCTGGAGGATTGAAGTCTGAGACTAATATGGTTCTTAATAGTTGTGGCGGAACTATAGTGCATGAGTTTGTCGTAGATGCATTTGCTGGACCTCCAGGAGACGAATGGTTTACTCACGAATATAGACCTTTGATGGAACTTCATGATCTTGAGTTACCTATCTTCTCACCATTGGCCTATTGTGCTAATGCTCAAGTTGACCAAAATGGTATAATAACTCCAGTAACAGTTGACTCTACTATTAATATGATTTGCAGTCCAGTAGGAGGATATTCAGATAACCTTTGCTCTGTAGATTCTGGAAGGGAAGGTGCCATAGTAATAGATCTTCATGAGCAAGGCTTTCAAGGATTAGGAATCGGTTTAGGAAATTGTGATACAATAAGATTGACATATGATTATTGTATGATCTGCCCAGCTCCATTAGAAGGATTATTAGATTATCAGTTAAAAGCTGATTGGTGTTACATCGGAGGCTTACCTAACGAATGTCATCAGGCAGGAAGCACCTTCTATGATCCTAAGAACAACGGAGGCTCATCTACTCTAGGAGATGAGGCCAATGCAGCTGGTTATATAGGGACGACTTGGCATAACGCTAACTATTACGACTTATTTAATCTTGATACGCTTTATTGTAAAATAGATGATGAAGAAGGAATTGTATTTATAGATGATTCTGAGGTTATGCCCATGGCATCTCTTTCAATACAAAATAATGGAAATGACTTAGTCGCTTCTCAAAGTGCAGGAATCAGTGTCGAGGCACAAGAAGTAGAATTCTGTAATCCAGATATAATGGATGCAACAGGCTTCAGTGGCTATGTCACTGTTCCTAACCCAGTATCATTTGTGGGAGTGTGTTTAGATGAGGCAGGGACTATGCCATTGGTAACTACTTTAGTATCTGATGACGGTCAGATAAAAAAATATAAAGTAGATATGCCATCTACAACATTAACCCCAGGAGAATGTGTTACGGCTTATGTAAAGACAACACTACTATATTGTCCAACACCAGGATCCCTCCCTCCCGAGATCTGTGTAGGTGGATCCTCAGGATGTTCTTCCGATGATGTGAGAGCAGCGATCGGTCCAGGTGGTGGGGCTTGTTCATCTTCTGAAATATGTTATGCTTACATTTTTGGAGAAGCTGGTATACAGACAGAGTGGTTTTCTATGCCGGATGACCCTGCATTATGCGAAACCTTTACATTGCACGTAAGAACTAAAAACGTAAAAGATTTACTTTTATTAGGAGTCGATCCTAACTTCACTTTACCTTTTGGTATGTCAGTAGTACCTGGTTCATGGGAAGTTGCATACCCTGGCGGTACAGTAGAAATGATGGGTAATTTTGGTGCATGGACTTCTGTACCAGACCCAGATGACGTGAATGGATTTAATTATGGATGGACTAATGAAGCGGATTGGTCAAGTGAAATAGCTATGAATGGGCTAGTCGGAGTATCCAGTACACTAGACAGTAATAACGTCGCATTTAGATTTGATGTAACTACTAATTGTGATGAATTTCTTTCAGGATCTAAACCAAGAACAGAAACTAAAGCAATAGATCCTTGCGGACCAGATATGCTGACTTCTGGAGATGTAGAATCACCGGCAATAATTATAGATGGAGCTGATCCAGCTGATT
>CALBEE010000143.1 GCA_937927575.1 uncultured Saprospiraceae bacterium
GCTTTCATTTTTTGATTCGCCAATTCCAAAAAATCGCCATTTGGATGATTATCAATATACTGACTGTAGCTATCTATAGTGTTCTTACTCGTAGCGATATTCCACTCTACTTGATCATTTATTTTCAACAATTCACTTTCCCTCTGCTTATATCGCTCATCGTCTTTGACAATACTATTCGACTCACCCAGTTCCGCTAACTGCTCTATTGAACTAGCTTTCAAGATTTGATCCCATATCGTATCATTATCAATTTCCATGGGCTGCGTCGTGGCTGTAGTATCTGTATCTACTGAATGAATTAATAGTGATTTTTCAGTATTTGAATATTGAACCGCTTTATATCCACCAAATGATAGAACAAAAAATAAGATAACCGCAATTGGCATCCATTTTCTGTTCTTAAAATTAGATTCGACATTTAGTTCTTTTTCCGCCGAAGTAGAATTTATTTCATTTTCAATTTTTGCTTTCTGTAAATTGGTAATCTCATCACTTTTAGCTTTTGATGCCTTTCGCTGTTCCAGCGCTTCGGCTCTTCGCTTTTTCTCTTCACTCTTTTTTTTCTCTTTAGCTTCTTTCTTCTTCTTTAATTGGTTTTCTCTTTCTATCCATTCCTTTCGTATTTTTTCCTCTTTTCTTTTTTGTTCCGCTTCTTTTCTTCTTTTTGCTAATTCTAATCTCTGCCTTTCAGCTTGCTCCTTGGCTTGTTGTTGCTTTAATTTTTCTTCTTGGATTTTAGCTTCTTGCTCTACCCTTTTGCGCTCCAACTCTTCCTTTATCCTATTAGCCTTTTCTACTTCCTCTTTTTCCTTCAATTCCTTTGCTGCCAATGCCGCAAGCCTTTTACTTTCTTCTTTTTGGGCTATTTCGATTAGCCTATCCTGCTCTTCCTTTAGTTTTGTTTCTTCTACTTTTTTTAACTCATTCTGTAAACGATTTTCTTCCTCCTTATCTAGCTTTTTGTCAAGATCGGATTTAAGTTGATCCGCTACAGAGATTATGACTGTTTCTTCTTCGCCATCCGATTCTCTATATACAATTTCATTTTTTTCACTTGAAGCAATGGGTGGCTTATTACCGATTATTGCCAATACTTCCTTAGCTGTCTTGATACGTAACGCTGGATCTTTAATCAGACATTTAGTTATTATATCTCGGTAAGGTTGGGGACATTGTTGAATTTCAGGAGGAATAGCCGCATTAACAATATTCTGAGATATTGTTCTACGACGCACTTCTGGTCTGGAAGAGTCATTATTGGCAATAAATGGAATATGTCCAACAAACAACTCATAGGCCATAACCCCTACTGCCCATATATCAGTATTATCTCTTACAGGCTCTCCCAACAATTGTTCAGGACTACTATACTCCAAAGTACCTCCACCAAAACTGTTAGTCACCGCAGAAAGGTCTCCATCGTTAGTATATTTAGCTAATCCAAAATCTGCAATTTTAGGAGTAAAATGTCCCTTGCGTTCTGAAATTAAAATATTGCTAGGTTTCAAATCACGATGTTTTACTCCATTACTATGTAAAACTTCTAAGCCGCGAAAAAGACCTATGATTAATTCAATTTTATTCTGTGCATTAAGTTTTTCGGATTTGGCGAGTTGCTTAAGATTACCATGAGGGTAATACTGCATCACGGCATAATCAAACATACCATTAGGCATGGCGAAAGTATGAACCGATTCGTAGTTGATTATATTTTTATGAATGGGTAATCTCTTAGTGGCATCAAATTCTGATATAAGTGAAAATTCTTTACCATTTATAATTTTCACTTCAGCAATTTTAATCGCTTTCCATTCATCCTTAAGGTTATCCCAAGCCTTGTAAACGGTACCAAACGCACCACCACCGAGCCTACCATCTCTTATGTCGATATCGTACCGTTGAAAAAATTCTTCTTTTGAAAGCTGGGTCATTAGGGATTAATAAAACTGCTATCTACCAAAAATAGGAATCAAACGGAAATATACTGTAGTCTTCCATAAGTAATTTAATACACTTAGTCTTAACGATGGATATAAAACTCGCTCGGCAGACATTCCTACGTTTATAATTTACTGATTATCAATCAATAACCCAACAATCTGCTTTCAGTACGCTTAAAACAACCACTCACCATTTTTAATAAAAGTGGATTCAAAATGCCTTAAACTTGAAGCAATTTATCCTAAATACTTGGCTGAAAATGTACGTAGCATGCGAAAACCAATGCACAATATATTCCTATAAATTTTATCCTAAATAAACACTAATCCCTACTGCAAGTACTAAGCTCCAAAATTAAGAATTAGACTTACAAGAATAAGATCTAATGAGAAATCATAATTACGGTAGTATTATCTTTTGAAGACTCTTCGCATTTACTTCTAATGATATTCGCAAATTCTTTTGATCCATTAGTTCTATGAATTGTATACAAATCTTGATTAGTATAATTTTCTAATAAGCCATCAGAGCAAACTATTAGATAGTCACCCACACTCATTAAAGGAATCTTCTGAATTTCAATATCATCAGAAAATGCTTTTCCAGCTGTAATTGCTTTGGTGATTCTATTACTATATGGATGTTTTCTCATTTGATCTTGAGTTTTCAGTATACCTGCATCGAATAATTCTTGCACAATACTATGATCTTTAGTAGACCAAAGTTCCTCTATCCTATCCCTAATCATGATGACTCTACTATCGCCAATATGCGTTATATTAATCTTATCATCATCGAAATACACCAAAGCTATTGTAGTACTACTACCTAATAAGTTGGGACTATGTTCAGCCAAATTATTTAAAGATTGAATCGCTTGATTTAGCATAGTTGATAAATCAATTAGATTGGATGACTCACAGGCATCTTCGTATTGTTTCGCAATACTTTGTACGATGGTTCGACTAGCGACTTCTCCAGTAGTGTGTCCACCTACACCGTCACAAACGACGATTAGGCGTTGGTCTTTTGAGATAAAATATGCATCTTCTTGAGAAGATTTTTTACCTATTAGCTGAAAGTGCTCTACTAACATAAATTATATATTAAAAGAAATTGCGGTCTTACCAAGATGGATCCTATCACCAGCTTGAAGGTAAACTTCAGACCCAGCGTACAACTTTTTATCGTTTAATAAGAGTGAATTTTTATTACTGTACTCCTTTAATAAATAACTCATACCATTATGCTCTTGCACACAAACGATCACACAATGTAAACGAGACATAGTTTTATCAGAAGTAGGAATAGCTATATCCGGTTTTTTACTTGAAGAAGCCCTTCCTATAATGTTTACTCCCAAAGTAATTGGGAAGTTTATTCCCTCTTCATTTTGATCATCGTACCAAGTAATAAATCCTTCGGATAGGGAATTAGGATTATAATCGCTAACTATTGTTTCATACTGATTGTTTTCTGTCTTTTGTTGCGGAAATGTATAGGTATTAGATTCTGTACATATTGGATTTTTACACAAAAATTTAACCTTCTTACCAGCTAGCTTTTGATTAAATACCAATTTATTGTTAAAACCACATTTACCACATTGAACAGTTATCATATCTCATCAATAATTAATAAACAATCTATTTTTTACACCACAATTAGGACATGGAACTATCGCATTTTCCTTAGGAAACATAAAATCATAATACCTAAAAGTGGTGCTACACGAACCACATTTACCCTTTGAAGGCCTAATTAAAATCTTAGTGAAACACTTGGGACAGGAAAATTGTGGTCTTTTCAAACCTTGCAAACCTTCTCGTTCAATAAACAAGGAGGAGTTACATTTGGGGCATGTACATTTCATACCCCAAATATGGCTTAAAGTCCTATTTCATCAAAATCATTATCCTCTAATTCTTCAGATACCTCATCATCAATAATTATTTCAGTACCATCAATTAAACTTTCAATTAACTCTAAATCCTCTATACTTTCGAGTTCGTTTTCATCAAGTACTATAAAATCTTCCATCGTAACGATATCATCAATACTTTCAGTAGTATCTCCTGAGTCTATTCCATCATTACCTTCATCTATTATGAATACATCTAAATTTTCGCCTCCATCCTGATTGACCAAAAATGATTCGAAGTCCCCATCTTTATCCTCATCTATGGCTACTACATCTGCAATACCATCTTCATTAGCATCAATAGCAACCATATCTACTACACCATCAGAATCTTCATCCATCCCATACACAGGTCTGACAATTACTACATTTTCATCATTTGAAATATCTATTTCTTCTTCGTTTTCATCTTCCAATTCTGCAAAAAAATCATCTTCTTCGATAGAAGGAACTGCCATTAGTTCCTCTTCCTGTGCTGGACTATTTTCACTTTCACTCTCAGAAGTTAAACTATCAAAAAAATCGTCACTTTCCATTGAGTTCGAGTCTGCAGCTGGAGCATCTACTACATCAGCTTCCAAACCTTCAAAAAAATCATCCTCCTCGAAGACATCATTTCCAACTTCCGCATCTTTGGCTAAGTCTAAAGTAGTATCTTCTATAATCTCAAAATCCTCTACTCTAGAATCAATACCAATTGACTGATTCTCTATCGATTCGTATTCCACGAAATTGGTCACATCAGATTTCTCCTCTACTTCTGATAAAAATTCATTTTGATTAACTGAAGACATTCCTTCCCATTCTTCCTTATAGAAAGTTGAGTAACTTTCTCCTTTATAATTAAAAAAACCTCCTACCCCAACGTCTTCTCTTGCAGCAGAAAATGCATCTTCAAAGTTCATATCATCAGATACCGCTAAAGAAATATTTACATCAGAATGAAATGAAAAAGTAACTTCAGTAATTTCATTCGCTGTGTCAGTCATCTCAGAATCATCAACCAAAGTAGTCGCTTCTACCGCCTCTACTTCAACAGGAGCTTCCTCGTCATATGGAACTGAACTTTCATCCGTGCTAGAAATCGGTGAAACTACGTAAGATGATCCGAATAGTTCATAAAACCCAACTCCTGTTATAACCGCTCCCAAAGTCAATCCACCTGCAATAAGTGCATCTTTCTGCTTTGTACTTAATCCTTTTAGCGTTAGGTATTTATTATTGAAACTTGTTAATGAGGAATTATTCATGATAGTAATGTTTATTGTTTGTCTTAATACTACTCAAATATAGGTGCATCGCAAGCCTATAATCTGGGAATATGTATGAAACGAGTCAAAATATGTATGAATCAGTTCACTATAAATTCTGCCGAACATTTATCGTTGACACATCGTCCTTTTGATCTCATGTAGACTGGTGTAAATTGTATCAGCTTAGATTTGCATTTAGGGCATTTTAAATCATCTTCGTACTCTAGCCTGAGCAAATCTAAGCTCTCTTGTTTTTTAGATCTATTGTGCGAAAATAAGCTCATCAATACCGGAATCATACCCGCAGACATCATTAAAATCATCTTAGTAGATTGCTCTCCTGGAGTAAAATAAATGATAATTATAAGCACTAAGGAGATACCTATCCTTATAATTTTAGGCCATTTAGAAGGGTTGGTAATTTTAGATTTTCTATTATGATACTCTTCCATTTTGTCAATGATCAGAGCATATTCATCCGTAAAATCAATTTTTCTATGATCTACTATTTTGTCTATTTTTTCAAAAAATGAATCTGACTCCAGTAATTTACCCCCAAGTATTATCTGATCCTTTTTATCAATTGCCGACTTTTTAATCCTTCGATTATTAACATAAATGCCATTTTTGCTATTTAAATCCTCTATCCAGATAGATTTATCTGGTCGAATTTCAAGATTGGCGTGAAGCCTACTTACTGTACTATCTTTAATTACGATATCATTATCTTCACTATACCCTATTGAGATCTTCATACGAACAAATAATTATTACTTTGAAAGCAGAGTTTTTCGAATTAACTTAGCCAATGCCTTAGACAATTCTAGTTTTGATTCCGTAGCATAGAAGGCGATAGATTTTTCATCTGCCACTCTGATATTACTCATATTAAAAATATAGGATCTATTCAATCTCTTCATATTGAGATCACGCTCCGAAAAATATTCATATTGCCCTAATTGCTTAGTCTCCAATATTGATTTTCCACCTCTCAAAGAGATCAATGTATAATTACCTTTAGCCCTTAAGTAATTAATCATTCTAAATGGAATTCTTGCAATACCTTCTTTCGTTTTGACAACTAATTCTTTCTGCAATCCATCACTAGCTGAAATGTACTTTTTGTAAGCGTCTTCTAATCCAACATTCGTGATAGGCTGAGGAATAAAGTGAAAAAGATGCATTTGCCAAGCATCCAAAGCAAAGGTTTTATTCGTACACAGACATATTTTAACCTTAGGAAATAGATTTCTAATATTTTGTATTGCTATCCTATCTGATTGCTCTAATTGGTTAGTAAAAAAAAACAAAACACCTTCTTTAGCCTTAAGCAAATATTCTTTCAGCTCCGTCGGCTTACTCGCAAACATCAATGAATACTTCCTAGTAAAACTAAACCGCACCTTGGTAATTTGCGCCTTAAGATTTGTGTCCTTTTTGTAGAAAATTAAATTATCCATTGCATTTTTTACTTGTACTCGGCTTGTATCTTGTTTCCTTTAGAGGATAAAATTTCTGCTTTACCACCTGATAGTCTTTTAATTCTTTCTGCCACTGCGTCGGTTTCTTCACTCGTTCTAATAATTAGTTTAAAAATACTTTTGTTAAAATCTTTTTTCACTACTGTAGCCCAACTAGCGTTATTCATAGATTTAATAAATGAACGATATTCAGTAAAGCTTACATTAGATATTAATATTCCCAAATCTCTTCTTCCTTCACTCGGCAAATTACTTAAGGTAGCATCACAAAGTTCGTTAATAAAGTAATCAGCCATCAGACTTCCTGCATCTCTAAGTGCCGCTTTAGCCGCCACATTAGACGCAATATCTATACCTGATCCATGTGCTCCATTTGTAGCTAATATAGAACCACTATTTACATCGATGGCTCTAGCTTCTACTCTTGCCCTACAAGCAAACATATTACCATTGCGATTTGCATCTTCACTAAAAGCCTCTCCTACAATAATAATATCTGCATCCATCTGTTTTCCGAATGATGATAATACTTTGCTATCATTTGAATCAAGAGCTCTAGTAAAATCCTCTTGTCTTCTTATTGATTCTACTTGGTTAGGATCAACAATGTCATATCCAAAACTTTTCAACTTTCTAAGTATTTCAGTCTCACCTGCTGGATCTGGAATTCTTCTTTGAATATGTACTTCAGGTATAATTACCATTACTCTTGGTCTTGAAGTTCCTCTCAATAATCCGCATTCATTAGCATTCACTGTAATTCCTCCGCCAATGCCATATTCGTCCGCTTGCTGCTTTGCCGCACCATTACCTTTTGGTAATATGCTTTTTTCAGCAGCTACATATCCCACCATCTCGATAAGTGCTTCTTCAATAGCGTCTTCCATGGCTTGAGATTTATAAAAAGCGCCACCTACTAAAGCACCTGCAATTCCGGTTCCTGCTGCAGCTCCGACACTAGATTTTTTATGATCTAGAGACTTCGACACAAGTATTTCGCTAGTTTCCGTATCCATTATTTGGAGCACTATACCTATGTGAGCTGTAGTTTTACCAATTCCCCCCACACCTAATCTTCTAGCAAATCCACCCAATCCAATACCACTTTCCTTCTCCTTAAATTCTGTCACATCTGCCAAAATAGTAACTTGCGCACCAGTTATCTTGCCTGTTCTAGCACCGGTCCCTCTTCTGACTCCACCACTTAATGCCAACTCTTGCTCTTGAAATGCAGATTTTATTTGTGCTCTTTCTACAACTCTGAAGCATCCACACTCTACCAAAGCGTTTGAAAGCATTTTCTTGAGGCCTAGCCC
This sequence comes from uncultured Saprospiraceae bacterium, assembly GCA_937927575.1. Classification (GTDB taxonomy): domain Bacteria; phylum Bacteroidota; class Bacteroidia; order Chitinophagales; family Saprospiraceae; genus UBA1994. Next base: position 7,916 of record CALBEE010000143.1, read on the forward strand.
AGCATCTCTACTTGGACCTTTAGCCGAAAAGGTAAATTCGCTTACAGAAATAGAAGTTCTATCATCTCTCGCTATATCCTTACAGTACTTGGGAATTTCTTCTAATTGTGCGAAGATCGTATTTGAGATTAACAAAAATAAAATCGATAAGTATAATGTATTTTTCATGGCTTAAAGTGGTTTAGTTAAATATAAAACAAATATACTTCTGATAATAAATGACATTTCACTTTATGTATGATTTGACCAAATTCCTGTATAAGTTGATTTTAAGTAAGCATTCCTTACTTTCTATACCTAAACTAATCTTTTGCTTTATTAAAATATCACGATACTAACCAATGATAATCGTTGGTACATTACAAGCCTAAACTATATTCCAATCATTCTAAGCCTTGGCTATATAATTCTTGACTCGTCAAAATGATAGGAATTCCTTTCATTACCTTTCGATATTTAAAATGAAGGACTTCTTCATAGATCACACTTAAAGCCATGAGATACTGATTCAAATTTTGGATGGATGTCCGCTCATTAACTTCCAAAACGAAGGTTGCTTTATCTGGACTATCAGACCAAGAAGAATTACTACCCATATTATTTATAAACTCATCCATCTTGGATTTGACAATTTGAGTATGAGCTGTCAGATTAATACCATCTACCCTATCCCTCATTGAGATGTAACATAGATTCTGTCTTTTATAATCATCCAGTTGAAACTCACAAGGATTCATAATCTTAGGAGTGTATTCTGTTCCGTCATAATTATATACTGTTAAAAAGTTTTCTTTTGCATCACAGGCTTGCCTTCGATAATACTCCAGTATTTCTGCAAATGATTTAAAAGACCTTATACTTCTTTTCGGATTTGCGCAGCTTGATAAAACTGAAACGAATAGAACTATTAAAATGAAGATTTTATTCATATGGATTAATTTTTTATCAAGACTGTCAAATATGTTAGCAAATCAACTCATCTGAAGAGGATATTAAGCTGATTAAAAAAATAAAATGACAAAATAGCCAATGCCTAAAAGCATTATGTGCGGTAGTCATAAGTGATAGAATCTTGAAACAATATAAACTCATTGGTGCCTGATAGACCTTGATTTTCAAAACCTGGTAAAGCCTTTATCTCTAAAAAGTTCTTATTTTCATAATGATATCTAACTCTAACTGGTGGATTGACTTCATCCGACACAGATATATTGGCCATTACCGTATCCCTTATTTCAGAAATACTATATGTCTTAAATTCTTCCCCTATAGAAATTCCTACTTCGGTTACTTTGGGTAATGATTCTCCTAACACCAAACTAATGGAAGCGACTTGTTGTAACTTTTCTTTATGGTTCTTTTCATTGAAGTAGATTATACCTCCCAAGACTAAGCCCATAACTACTATAGTCATTAAAAGGATTTTCATTATTTCTGCCAACATAGAATTAGATTTGTCTTTACTTAAATGTAAATAATTAGAATCACCTAAAGACTATTTTCAATATATAAAACCGCAGCACCAAATTTAAATGGTCCATATTCCTCCTATTTATAAAGCATAAAAAAAGTGGATAGCATCAACTGACACTATCCACTATATAATTTAAGCTGTACTAGTAATATTACTCAGCAGCTTCTTCTTCCATTTCTGGAGCTTCGATTTCTTCAGGCTTAGCCGTTACTAACAGTCTCTTGAATTCTTTAAGACCAGTACCTGCAGGAATATTTTTACCTACAATTACATTTTCTTTCAATCCATCAAGATAATCTCTCTTAGCACCGATTGCAGCCGTACTTAATACTTTGGTAGTCTCCTGGAATGATGCAGCTGATATCCAACTATACACACCCAATGAAGCTCTTGTGATACCTTGTAATAAAGTACTAGAAGTAGCTGCAATTGCATCTCTTACTTCAATCGTCTTCATGTCTTCCCTTCTTAGTAAAGAATTCTCTTCTCTAAGCTCTCTGACAGATACGATCTGACCCGCTCTATAAGTCGAAGAATCTCCTGGATCTTCGATTACTTTCTTATCATAGATCCAATCGTTTTGATCTAAGAATGCATGTCTTCCAACTGCTTCACCCTCTAAGAAACTAGTATCTCCTGGATCTTCGATCAATACACGTCTCATCATCTGTCTTACAACAGTCTCGATGTGCTTATCATTAATCGCGATACCTTGAGATCTATATACCTCTTGTACACCATTTACCAAGTACTGCTGTACAGCAAAAGGTCCTTTAATCTTCAGAATATCTTGAGGAGAAGTAGCACCATCAGAAAGCTGAGTACCAGCTCTAACGAAATCACCTTCCTGCACTAAGATATGCTTAGATAAGTTGATTAAGTATTTCTTCTTCTGATCTGTTTTTTCGTCGTAAACGAATACCTCTCTATTACCTCTTTTGATCTTACCGAATGATACGATACCATCGATTTCAGCAGTTACGGCTGGGTTAGATGGATTACGCGCTTCAAATAGCTCAGTTACCCTTGGAAGACCACCAGTAATATCCTGTACTCCACCAAGTTTTCTCGGTATCTTGACTATCTTCTGACCCGCTAATATTTCAGCACCATCTTCAATATTGATATAGGCACCCACTGGTAAGTTATAGCTCTTCAATTCTTCACCTGCAGGTGATACGATCTTAATCGTAGGAATCTTTTTCTTGTTCTTAGATTCTACGATTACCTTCTCAGCATAACCAGTTTGATCATCTCTTTCTATTCTGAATGTAATACCCTCATCGATATCTTCGAATTGAGCAATACCTCCGAATTCGGAAATGATTACTGCGTTGAATGGATCCCAATCACAAATTATATCACCTTTCTTGATCTTCCCTTTATTCTTAACATGAAGATCAGATCCATAAGGGATGTAATGAGTAACGAATACTTTACCCGTTTCCTTATCCTTAATCCTTACTTCTCCAGATCTTGACAATACTACATTAGTAGTCTTATCTCCTTCTTTAGTAGTAGTGACTTTTACATTATCAAATTCTAGCACACCATCAAACTTAGATTCAAGCTTGCTTTCTTGCTTACTTACAGATGCGATACCACCGACGTGGAACGTACGTAATGTCAACTGTGTACCCGGCTCACCAATACTCTGCGCAGCAATAATTCCTACTGCATCACCCTTCTCAGCGATTCTACCAGTTGCCATATTCTTACCATAGCACTTAGTACATACACCATCTTTACTATCACATGTGAGTACTGATCTGATATTGACCATTTCTACACCTTCATCTTCGATGTACTTGGCTTTCTCATCAGTAATATAATCACCTGCTTCGAGAATAATCTCATCGCTTACTGGATGAACTACATTATGTAAAGTATACCTTCCCTTAATTCTTCCTGATAAAGTTTCGATTACGTTATCATTATCCTTAAGCGCAGTAGTTTCTATACCTCTTAATGTAGCACAATCTAATTCACGGATGATTACATCTTGAGATACATCCACCAATCTTCTTGTAAGATAACCGGCATCGGCAGTCTTTAGGGCTGTATCGGCAAGACCTTTACGCGCACCGTGAGTAGAGATAAAGTATTCCAATACCGATAGGCCTTCTAGGAAGTTAGAAAGGATCGGATTTTCGATAATCGCACCTCCAGTATCACCAGATTTTCTCGGCTTAGCCATCAGTCCTCTTAATCCACAAAGCTGCTTAATCTGCTGCTTCGATCCCCTTGCTCCTGAGTCAAGCATCATATATACAGAGTTGAATCCTCCCTTATGCTCAGCAATCTCAGTCATTAGATTTTCTGTAATCTTAGTATCGGCTTCTGTCCATTTATCAATTACTTGATTATAACGTTCATTACCCGTAATAAGACCCATATTATAGTTTTCCCATACGGCATCTACTTCCGCCTGAGCTTCTATAAGCGTTTGCTCTTTTACGGTAGGATTGATAAGGTCTCCCAAGTTGAACGAAAGTCCACCTCTAAATGACCAGTAGAATCCTAATTCCTTAATCTTATCAAGGAATTCCGCAGTAATAGAATAATCCGTTCTTGATATAATTCCACTAATTACTTTCTTAAGATTTCTCTTAGTTAGCAACTCATTGATGTATGGAATCATCTCAGGTACTGCTTCATTAAATATCACACGACCTACAGTAGTTTCTACTATATCCATTGTCATATTTCCATCTGCATCTTCTACTCTAGCTTTCACTTTGATAGGAGCATGTAGATCAGCTTTACCTTCATTATATGCGATCTGTACCTCTTCTGCAGAGTAGAAAGTCATACCCTCGCCTGCTACTTTATTCTCTTTGTCTTGCTTCACCTTTGTAAGATAGTAAAGACCTAATACCATATCCTGTGAAGGCAATGATATCGGTGATCCATCTTGTGGGTTCAACATGTTGTGAGCTGAAAGCATTAGTACCTGTGCTTCTAAGATCGCTGCATGAGATAAAGGTACGTGTACCGCCATCTGATCACCATCAAAATCGGCATTGAAAGCACCACAAACCAATGGGTGTAATTGAATCGCCTTTCCTTCTATCAAAGTAGGCTGGAATGCCTGGATAGAAAGTCTGTGTAGCGTTGGAGCCCTGTTTAACATTACAGGGTGTCCTTTCAATATATTTTCTAGAATTTCCCAGATTACTGGATCTTTTCTATCTACGAGTTTCTTCGCTGACTTTACCGTCTTTACGATTCCTCTTTCGATTAATTTTCTGATTACGAAAGGCTTGAATAATTCAGCAGCCATTCCTTTTGGAATTCCACACTCATGTAATTTGAGTGATGGTCCTACAACAATTACAGATCTACCAGAATAATCTACCCTTTTTCCAAGAAGATTCTGACGGAAACGACCTTGCTTACCTTTAAGGATATCAGAAAGTGATTTCAATGCTCTACCACCTTCTGCTTTTACAGCATTTGATTTTCTAGAGTTATCGAATAAAGAATCTACCGCTTCCTGAAGCATTCTCTTCTCATTTCTGAGGATCACTTCTGGTGCTTTAATTTCTAATAGACGCTTTAGTCTGTTATTTCTAATGATTACTCTTCTATACAAATCATTAAGATCAGAAGAAGCGAATCTACCTCCATCTAGTGGAACCAGAGGTCTAAGCTCAGGTGGAATTACTGGCAAGTATTGGATGATAGCCCACTCTGGTCTATTCTCAATACGTGTCTGTCCATCTCTGAACGCTTCAACAACTCTTAACCTCTTCAGTGCTTCCGACTTTCTTTGTTGAGAAGTCTCATTAGCAGCTTGGTGACGAAGGTCAAAAGAAAGCTGATCTAAATCTAATCTTGCTAAAAGATCGTAAACCGCTTCCGCACCCATCTTAGCGATGAATTTATTAGGGTCTGAATCTTCTAATAATTGATTATCAGCCGGCAATGTATCTAATACTTCGAAATATTCCTCTTCTGTAAGTTGAGTCATAAAGTCGATATCAGTCTCTTTCACACCTGACTGAATTACTACATATCTTTCGTAGTAAATAATTGATTCTAATTTCTTAGATGACAATCCAAGAAGGTAACCAATCTTATTAGGTAATGATTTGAAGAACCAGATATGTACAACAGGAACAACAAGTTTGATGTGACCCATTCTCTCTCTTCTCACTTTCTTCTCAGTCACTTCTACCCCACACCTATCACATACAATACCCTTATATCTGATACGCTTGTACTTACCACAGTAACATTCGTAATCCTTTACAGGTCCGAATATACGTTCGCAAAAGAGACCATCTCTCTCTGGCTTATATGAACGATAATTGATAGTCTCTGGCTTGAGTACTTCTCCAAATGATCTCTCTAATATATCGTCAGGAGAGCAAAGGCTTATCGTAATTGAATCGAATGGCTTTCGAGCATCCGCATTTTGTCTTTTTAGCATAGCTATTATTAATTATAATATTAATGAATAGAATTTTTCAATCCTTACTCTAAGTCAGTTCAGTCTGATTAATCAAACTTCACATCTAGAGCCAATCCTCTCAATTCGTGTACAAGTACATTAAATGATTCTGGAATACTTGGCTCAGGAAGATTTTCACCTTTCACTATCGCTTCATAAGCTTTAGCTCTACCGATGATATCATCCGACTTAATAGTAAGTAGCTCTCTTA
>CALBEE010000144.1 GCA_937927575.1 uncultured Saprospiraceae bacterium
ACATCGACATCAAGTAGTTTTCTCGCAGCATCTGAAAAAAGCAAAGGCATTTGCTTCTGCTTGGTTTTATGCAATTTATAGGTAAAAGCATCCCCTCGATTAGGACCGACCAATCCTTCTACTACCCCATTCATCTCAGGATCCAAAAGGTAAAACTTATAGGCTAACTCGATGTGGATTATTTCTTTAGAATCTAATACTTGGATAATATAATCTAACTCTCCTAAAGTCCTCTTACCTTCTATCAGTTGTATAGAGTGCGCTAACACTTTATACTTTTGGGAAGCTTTTAATAATTGTAAGTAGATATGTTCTATTTGATGACCTAACCTTAATTTATCTGGTACTGGCCAAAGTCTAGAAAAATCCAATTTTCCATATTCTATTACAAACTGCTCCAATCCAAACTGCTCTCCACTCCAAAGTAAATTTGAATGTAAAAAACCTTCATAAGACTTATCCATAATACAAATGTAACCATTTCTAAATCCAATCAGAAGAACACAACAAAGTTCGAAACTCTCCGTTTTTACATAATGAAATGCGCATTAGTCATTATATCACTTTTAATAAGCCATCTTCTTTCTGCTCAGAATTTAATCTACAACGGTGGATTTGAAGATGTAAACATTTGTAAAGAACTCAACAGCTTTTGTGGTGCCGAGGCTTGGTTTAGAAGTCCACCTAGAAAATCAGGAAGAAATATAGCAAGGGCTAAAGGATATAAAAAAGTGCGAACTGGTAATGGATCAGAAAATATAGTAGTTGAGAATGTTAGACGCCCAATAGAAAGCAGAGTTTTCATATACTCTATGTTAAAATGCGCATTAATACAAGGTGAAAAGTATGTCGTATCTCTTTGGTTAAATCCTACCAAAAACACGGTGATCGAACTGGATGTTTTGCTTTCGGAAAAAGAGCTTGTCCCTGGTGTAATTAATCCATTAGATCTATCACCCTCCTTTAGCTATAAATCAAAAGATATTAAAGAGTCAGATGGGCAATGGATAAACTACGTTTACGAATATATTGCCAAAGGAGAAGAAAGATTTATTACAATTGGAAATTTTGATAAGGATCGATATTGTCCAGATAGAAAATTAAAAGAGGATAATAAAGCTGGAGACATCATGTATTTTGTTGATGACATTTCGCTTTATCCTATCGATGAGAAGCTACTTCAGCACTGCGACTCATTAGGAATCAGGAAAATGTTATACGCATTTAATCATAGACATTCTTACAGGATTGGTTTAAGCTTTGCCAATGAACCACAAGTAACCAAAGCCCAAAAGACGCCTCCCGTAAAAACCATAGAAATTCCTGACATCGCTTTTAACTTTGATAGTTTTAATATTAATCCTGAATACAGCGCAGTAATAGATTCGATTTATGAGTATATACAATCACTAGATCCTCAATCCTTAGAAATCGTTGGACATACAGACAACCTTGGCAGCAATGAATACAATCAAAAATTATCTTTTGAAAGAGCAGAAGAAGTTAAAAAGACATTACTCAAAAAATCTAAAATTTTAGAAAATATAATTACTACCAAAGGGGTTGGAGAATCACTTCCAAAAGCGGACAATAACACAGAAGAGAATAGACAACTTAATAGAAGAGTCGAAGTAAAAGTAATATTAAAATCTAGTCACTAATAAGCTGCACTAAATAAACTAATAAATAAAAAAGCCACCAAAAATTTAATTCTTGGTGGCTCAAATATTTTCTAAGAAGGTAAAATTAATCCAACTTTAGTACATCTAAAAATGCCTTTTGAGGCACTTCTACATTACCTATTTGTCTCATCTTCTTCTTACCTTTTTTCTGCTTTTCTAAGAGCTTACGCTTACGAGTGATATCACCTCCATAACATTTTGCAGTTACATCTTTACGTAATGCTGAAATGGTTTCCCTTGCTATAATCTTAGCACCGATTGAAGCTTGTATAGCGATCATAAATTGCTGTCGTGGCAATAACTCTCTTAGTTTTTTGCACATCTTACGCCCAAAAGATTCGGCTTTATCTCTATGCACTAAAGATGATAATGCATCTACAGGATCTCCATTTAACATGATATCCAACTTCACCAAATCCGAAGCTCGATAATCTATAGTTACATAATCAAATGAGGCGTAACCTCTTGATATGGATTTCAATCGATCATAAAAATCAAATACAATCTCTGCCAGAGGCATCTCAAAAGTCAACTCCACTCTTTCTTGAGTAAGATAATTCTGCTTGGTCAATATCCCTCGCTTATCCATACAAAGTGACATTATCGTACCAATGTACTCTGGCTTGGTAATGATTTGCGCTCGGATATAAGGCTCCTCTACTCTATCGATTCTTGTTGGATCAGGAAGATCATTCGGAGTGTTTACCTTGATCTGATCTCCTTTCTTATTGTAAGCAAAATAACTAACGTTAGGTACCGTAGTGATGACTTCTTGATCGTACTCTCTAGATAATCTTTCTTGGATAATTTCCAAGTGCAACATACCTAAGAATCCACAACGGAATCCAAAGCCTAAGGCTACAGAAGATTCTGGTTCGAATACCAAGGAAGCATCGTTTAACTGAAGCTTATCCAAGCTATCTCTTAGATCTTCAAAATCTTCATTTTCGATGGGATATACACCTGCAAATACCATCGGCTTCACATCTTCAAAACCATCGATACCAGCTTCACAAGGAGCGGCCGCATTGGTTATGGTATCGCCCACTTTGATCTCCTTAGATTCCTTGATACCAGTGATGATATATCCTACATTTCCAGCTTTTAGCTCTTTTTTAGGTACTTGATCCATTTGGAGTATACCGATTTCGTCCGCATCATACTCCGCACCCGTGTTAAAGAATTTCACTTTATCCTTAGCTCTCATGACACCATTCACCACCTTGAAGTATGCTATCACACCACGAAACGAATTGAATACGGAATCAAAGATCAATGCTTGTAAAGGTGCTTCAGGATCTCCTTGAGGTGGAGGTATACGATTGACAGCAGCTTCCAATATATCTTCAATACCTATTCCTGTCTTACCGCTGGCATGTATGATTTCATCTCGATCACATCCTATCAAATCAATAATCTGATCAGACATCTCTTCTACCATGGCACTCTCCATGTCTACTTTATTCAAGACTGGAATAATCTCAAGATCATGCTCTATGGCAAGGTATAGGTTAGATATAGTCTGTGCTTGTACTCCTTGAGAAGCATCTACTAATAATAATGCGCCTTCACAAGCAGCAATAGACCGAGATACCTCATAAGAGAAATCAACGTGGCCTGGAGTATCTATCAGATTAAATGTATACGTCTGACCATCTTTAGCCGGATAGTACATCTGTACTGCGTGACTTTTAATGGTAATTCCTCTTTCTCTTTCCAGATCCATATCATCCAAAGCTTGATTCTGCATCTTACGCTCTGAGATGGTCTGAGTATGCTCTAATAGTCGATCAGATAAGGTACTCTTACCATGATCAATATGAGCAATCACACAAAAATTTCTAATATTCTTCATACGAGCGCAAATATACTTGTATCGTAGTACTTATGTTCGTCATCACCTATAATTATCATCGATATAGCATAAATAATATTCATATGTATGGTGGATAAGCTGAAGATAATACCATTGGCATCCTTTAGTACTACCATGTGCTACGGCTAATGCACTTCATTATTCTAAAAATTGCCCTTATATTCGATGCATAAACTAGAACATTCAGATCATGACTAAATTTATATTTTCTACTCTAGCAATATTGGTTTCACAGGCTTTTGCAATGGCGCAATACACCTTTTCGACTGAGAAGATGGCGCCCTGTACGCAAGTCAAAAATCAGCAAAAAACAGGTACTTGCTGGAGTTTTGCCACTACTTCATTCTTAGAGTCAGAAGCTATACGAATGGGAGAACAAGATGTTGACTTGTCTGAAATGTTTGTCGTGCATAATATCTATAAGGATAAAGCCATCAATTATGTGCTACGTCAAGGCAAAGCCAACTTTAGCCAAGGTGCCTTAGCGCATGATCTTATCAGAGCAGTAACCGAGCATGGTGTCGTGCCAGAAAGTGTCTATTCTGGAAGAGAAAATGAAGAAGAAGTCTATAATCACAGCGAACTAGAAAAAGGATTAAAAGGCTTTTTAGATGGAGTCATTTCTGCTAAAAAAATTGATAGCCAAAATTGGCAAGATGCCGTAGACGCAATACTCGATGTATATATGGGTGATGCACCGCAATCATTTGTAGTAGAGGGTGATATGATGATGGACGCCAAGAGGTATGCCAGAAAACTCAAGTTAGATGTAAAGGATTATGTAAATCTTACTTCATTCTCTCATCATCCATTTTATAACAGTTTTATACTAGAAGTACCCGATAATTATTCCAATGGTTCATTCTATAATCTTCCTATTGATGACTTAATGAATACTATAGAATTTGCCTTAATGGAAGGATATACAGTTGCTTGGGATGGCGATGTAAGCGAAAAAGGATTCTCTGCAAAGGAAGGTCTTGCCATCTTACCCGTAACACAAAGTGAAGAGCAATGGAAACAGCCTGTAGCTGAACAAAGCGTGACACAGCAAACTAGACAAGACGGATTCATGAATTATAGTACTACTGATGACCACCTCATGCATATGGTAGGTATAGCCTTAGATCAAAAAGGAAATAAGTACTTCATTATCAAAAATAGCTGGGGTGAAATCAGCGATTATAAAGGATTCCTTTATATGTCCGAAGCCTATGTAAGAGCTAAAACTGTGGGTGTGCTATTACACAAAAATGCGATACCTGCACCGACTGCTAGTAAGCTATTTACAATGACTAGATAATCCTTCAATAGGGATCCAAGATTAGATTATACTAAAGTGCTAGAGATCTTACGTGTCTCTAGCTAAAGCAGATAAGTACATTAATACTAATCCCATATTCAACGTAGTTGTGGTTCGTCAAAGAAATAAGCCTAATTAGGCCTAAGAACAGTTGAAAGAATCAATATCAAATTTTGATGCAATGGCCGTAAAACATTGCAAATAGCGGATATCTTGTGCAATTAGCAACGATTTCACTGCATTTCATCTACCATTCTATAAATGCTGGCACTTATTACCACGAGAAAACGTTAATTTAGTAGAAGAAACTAATTTTGGATGATTACTAAAGAGAGGTTATATAAGCAAATTGAAAGTTTACCGGATAAACTTGAGATCGAAGAATTAATAGAGAAGCTATTGTTAATCGATAAGATAGATAGTAGAATTATCGAATCGGATAACGATGAAACCATTACTGAAGAACAGCTGGACAAAGAAATCCAGACATGGTAAAACTACTTTGGCTTCAAGCTGCAAAAGATGATTTAAAGGATATATATGATTATATAGCGGCTGATTCAATCAAATTTGCTAAACATCAAATTAAACAAATTAGAACCAGAGCGACTATACTTAAAACCAATCCATATTCTGGTAAAGTTGTTCCTGAATATGACATGGAATCGATTAGAGAAATTGCTGTAAGTCACTATCGGATCATTTATAGAATTAAGAATCCTAAAGTAATACATGTGATACTAGTACACCATGGTGCAAGAAGATTTCCAAGACTTCCAAAATAGATAGTTAAAAGACGAAACCATACCACCGTATGATCATGTCACGCACTACATAGTTCCGATACGCTATGTACTTGATGTGAAATTTAATGCATAACTTAACATTATAGCGATAATACACGCCGCAATTTGCCAATGGAAAATAGAAAATGATAATTTTTGATTTTAATATAGAAAAAGGAATATACAATTTTGAATTCAACGAATTAGCAACAGAAATTCATTCCCATCCAGTAGTTGAAATAATTAATTAATGCAATAGAAGGAGAATTTTCAATAGAATCAAACAACAAAATAAATAAGAACTTAAAATTCGCAATCATTGCTTCAAATACAAAACACAAAATTTCAGCCCAAAATTGCAAGATTAAAGTTCTAATGATCGAAAGTCATAATTCAGCTTTTCAAGAATTTCTAAATAGTAAAAAAGTATCAACAGAAAAGGGGATTTTCGCAAAATCAAATTTTGCAAATAAAAGTCAAATTTTCTCAGATATTTTAGCGTTTGCCAAAATAGTTGATTTAAAGAAAGTTAAGGATGAACGTATTAATTTGAGTTTAAAGCTTATCGCCGATAATGATATCGAATACAAAAATCTTATTTCCACATTAACATCAAATGTAAATTTGTCTCACGGAAGATTGTCTCATCTTTTTAAAGAGAACATAGGCGTATCTATTAAAAATATCTAATCTGGAACAAGCTGAAACAAGCAATAAATATGTATTTGAGCACAAAAGAGAATCTAACCTATGTATTCAATAGAAAGTGGATTTTTTGATCAGGCTCATATGATTAAATCGTTTAAAAGCGTATTAGGTGTAAATCCTTCAAAGGCGTACAATAGCAGAACCTTACAATCGTAAATCTATATCCAGTCCTATTTTTGCAAAAAATTAAAATAATGAATAGAGAAATAAGAAAAGTAAAAATGGCAGACATACCACAATTGAAAAAAGTGCTTGATTCGAGTGAGTTATTTCCTTCACATTTACTCGACGACATGATTAGTGATTATTTAAATAATGAATCGTCCACAGACTTTTGGTTCACAACAACCGAAGAAGGCAACCCAATTTCAATAGGATACTGTGCTCCAGAGAGGCTCACGGAAGGAACTTATAACCTATATGCAATTGCTGTAAATAAGAATCAACAAGGGACGGGAATCGGCAAGCAAATGATGAAATATATAGAATCTCACTTGCGTAGTAGTGGAAACAGAATATTAATAGTCGAGACATCAGGGAAACCAGAATTTGAATTAACAAGAGAGTTTTACATTAAATGTAACTATGTCAAACAGGCTGTTATTCCTGAATTCTATGAGGAAGGAGATGATAAAATAGTATTTTGGAAAAAACTTGAATAAGAACAGCGTATAACAATAGATGATGATCGCATATATCCTCTTATCGTCGAGTGACGCTCCGTATCATCATCCGTTATGCCTTATATCTCAAAATTAAACCCTTCTGCTTTGAGAGTAAGGTATCGATCAGGATCAAAACTGAATAGCTTAGCGGGTCTATGTGCTACACCTTGCTGATATTCCTTAACATCCAAGAGCAATTTCATCGAAAGTATCTTCTTGCGGAAATTTCTTTTATCTAACTCTTTATCCAATACGGCTTCATAAAGACTTTGCAGCTGCGAAAGCGTGAAAGTATCAGGAAGCAACTCAAATCCGATAGGACGTCGCTTTACGTCTCTCCTCAATTTGGAAAGTGTAAATTCTAAAATTTCATTGTGATCAAACGCCAATTCATTCACATCTTTGATCTTAATCCAACTTACTTTCTCAGCAAAACTCATGGCCTGAGGGCTCACTTGATGAATATTGATTAAAGAGTAATAAGCGATAGTAATGACACGACCTGAAGGGTGACGATTTACCTTACCAAAAGTTTTGACCTGCTCTAAGAATACATTATCTAATCCTGTCAATTCTTTAAGCACCCGGATAGGTGCATCTCTAAGGTCTTCATCTTGATGGACTAAAGCACCTGGCAAGGCCCAATGATTTGCAAATGGTTCTTCTGCTCTTTTAATCAACAGAATATTAAGATCCGCGTCGTCAAATCCAAAAATCACATTGTCGACCGAAAAGGCGGTCCTAAACTCGTTATTTGTAAAAGGCATTTAAAGCGTCTTTCTATTAACGACACAAATGTATCAAATGAAAGTGAAAAAAGAACACTAAGTCCGTAAAATGGTGATTTGTTTAAACTTTTTAGCCATTGTCATAAACAATAGTAGACTTATCATTACCTTAAGTGTCGTTACCAACTTAAAGATTTCAATGAAATATCTATCCTTCGCTATAAGTGTACTCGCTACCTTTTTACTCACACTTTTTTTGAATGGAAATATTTGGAATGGAAGTACATTGCCTCCATTAGCTAAAATGCTCAATCCTTTTACCGGTATATGGCAAAATAGTGAATCTTCAAAGCCCTTGGACGAAAATGTTCAATCCGAGAATACCTTCTCCAATATCGAGATAACAGTCGACCAAAGAGGTGTACCACATATTAAAGCCAATAATCTATCAGATGCTCTTTTTGCTCAAGGTTATATGCTAGGCAAGCATCGCTTTTTCCAGATGGACATGATGAGCAGAGCTGCTATAGGCAAAGTAGCGGAAGTAGCTGGACCTTCAAGATTAAGCTATGATATCCGTCAAAGACGAAAAGGTATGAAGTATGCGGTAGATCAAGCTGAGATAGGTTGGAAAAAATTTCCTGAGAGCTATGCTTTAATAGAAAGTTATGTCCGAGGTGTCAATACCGCTTTTAGTAAAATGTCTGCCGCCGATTATCCATTAGAATATAAACTACTCAATGTTGCTCCAGAACCATGGACCGTCAGAAAAACTATTATGATTGTCAAAATGATGGCCAGTGATCTAGCAGGAAGAGGAAGTGATATATCGGCTACTAACATGTTAGAGATTTTAGGTAATGATTTATTCTTTAGTTTGTATGATGAGCATGAAGATCTAGAAACTCCTGTCATTCCCAATGAATATCTTCCAGATCTACCTACAATGCGAGCGGATACCAATTGGGCTGCTATTCATAAAGATATCTATTATAAAACAGATTTTGAAAAGCCTATTAAAGGAATAGGCAGTAACAACTGGGCCATCGCAGGAAATAAAACTAAATCAGGAAATCCGATTTTCGCCAATGATCCGCACTTATCATTATCCTTGCCATCCATCTGGTACGAGACCCATATCCAATATGACGATGTAAATGCTTACGGTGTTACCATACCAGGAATGCCAGGTCTAATGATGGGATGGAATGATCATATCGCTTGGGGTGAGACTAATGTAAG
>CALBEE010000145.1 GCA_937927575.1 uncultured Saprospiraceae bacterium
CCTTCTCCTCCACTTGCCACTAATTCTACTTCACCATCACAGGAGAATTCTTCTCCATCAATTACAAGCTGAACGCCCTCTTCTACATTTACATCAACAGAACCTTCGACAGTACAGAGACCATCTGTCACTGTTACATTATAAGTCATATCCATTGTTCCGACAAATACTGGATTGTGATCACCATTAGAAAAATCCAATCCTGTCTGAGGATCAAAAGTATATGTAAAATCAGGATTAGGATCTACTAGTAAAGGAACATCGTCTCCACCACAAGCAAATATTGGATCGCCTGTAAAATTCAGTACAGCAAATGGTCCAGGTATAATCTGCTCCATTAAAGTATCGATACATCCATTATCAAAAGAAACTATCTGTGTAATATAAATAATAGAATCTTTAGGAATATTTAGAGCAATGGGTGATCCCATAAATGTTTGTATGTTAGAGATAGGTCCAATCATCCAATCCACATTCGTAGGCTCGACTTCTGCATTGCTCGTTGAAGTATCTTCAATAATTATATCTACAGTACCATCGTCTGGACATGATTCTGGAGTCAATTCATAACTGGCACTCGGCAATAAATCTTCCAAGTTAATCTCTTCAGAAATATCTGCGACACAACCATTTTCAAAATTAACTACGAGTTCAACAGAAATAATTTGATTCGGATCTACTTCGATATTTACCTCTCTTTGATCAGAATTTATAACTGTTCCATCTGCAAGTGTTATAGTCCAATTCCAGTTGGTTGGATTGGATGGATTATTAGGAATCGAATTTGAAATATCCTCAAGATCAAAACTTGCAAAACCATTATCAAGACATCCTATCAACGAAATATCGAAATCCGCAACAGGAAGACTATCTTCAAGATTTATATTTTTCTGAACAGTAGCAGTACAACCATTATCAAATGTAACTACTAATGTAGCATCGATAATTTGGAATGGATCTAACTCTAAAGTTACTGTTGGTCCTGTTAGCATTTCTGTACCTTCCGTAGAAACAATCGTCCACTCCCAAGAAACAGGTGTGTAATCAGGATTCAATCCACTAGATAAATCCGTAAGAGTAAACTGTAAGGTTTCTGGTGTAGGACATCCATTTGCAGTAAAACTAAAATCACCTACAGCAACCAAATCATTTAATGAGACCGTTTGCGAAATCTCTGCAGTACAACCACTAGAAGAAGTTACGACGAGAGTAACAATAGGATCTACACCGGTAAGATCTACATCTACATTCACACCTAGACCATAGACAACTTGAATATTTCCACCTTGATCTATAGTCCATTCAGCATCTACAATATCATAATCGTCAGCATTATCAATACTCATATCATTAAGCGATAAAGTAATATCATTTCCTTCCATACATTCGCCAATCGAGACAATGAAGTTGGGCTCAATATCAGCTGTGATTACAGTAATATCTTGAAAGAAGTCATCCATACATTCATCCGTTCCTCTAAAGGTTTGAAGCTGCACGGTATATGTACCTTCTTCTGGAAAAACAAAAGTTGGATTCTCTTCATTAGAGATGAAGGCAGGATCATTATTTGGATAATTAAAATTCCACTGATACAACATTCCTCCAGTCGATTCATTTACAAAATCCACTTCAAGATTTCCATCACACTGTGCAATCGGAGCATCAAACATAGCTACAGGAGCGTCTTCACATATACGCACATTGTACTCAAAATTTCTTCTAGTCTCTCCTATCTTTACACCATCTCTATATTCTTCTACACATACTCCAATCAAGTATTGACCTACTGCATTGGGTATGGCCGTTAATTCACCTGTAAGTTCATCAATTTGTAATGGTACTCCACCCATTGGATCATTTACTGAAAAATCTCCTGAATAATTTACGAAAGCTGGTGGAAATTCGAATATTGGTCCAAATGGCACAGGCACACTTTCAGTCGCACCACTTAATGGTGTGCAAAGTTTATATCTCAATTCATCGCCATCAGGATCAGTAGCACCATGATCAAAGACTAACTCTTCACCTTCACATATATATAAATCTGGCCAGGAGTTAAATCTAGGAGAACTATTATCCTCAAGTAAAGCAAGTAAAGGAATCTCAATATACTCGGTAGTACCCGTTTCTAATGGCAGTTCAATATTATTCAAAGTCGTATTTCTACAGCATCTTTCATAGGCAATAATAAAACCATGACCCAAGTTAGACGGCAAAGATATCGTATCGATATAATTGGCTTCATGGACACAGACTTGCGCTCCTAAAAATCCACAATCACTTATGAGTACTTCGTCTATGGTATCAGATCCCATGAATGGTATTTTTCTATTACCATTTGGAAAGCCAAACAATTGAAAGTCTTGCAAAGGCGTACCGAATTCATTATATAAGAAAACACTTGCAAGACTATCAAAATCTTCTTCACCATTGATACAATCTCGTCTGACGGTTAACTTTATTTCAAACCTTCCATCTTCTAATTTGGTGTAGGTAAAATCACCTCCAACGATATGTGTTGCAGAAGCATCATTACTTAGAAAAAGAAACATTAGTCCGAGCATGATCCATCTTGTGATAGTCTTGTCGATATTCCCAGGAATTATCCTATTCATTATATTAGAATTTATCTTGTTCATAGCTCATATTAGTTTTTAGTCACTGAAATGATTTCTACCCTACGCTCTCTACTGGCTTCAGGACTATATATTGATAGCTTTCTATTACCCAAGCTATCACTGATATTGCTTGGTGCAAGTTCTTCACCAAACGAAACATCGATCACTTGCAATTGACCACTATTGATAAATGGTCTAAGGATTCCTCCCTGATAATTAAGCATTTCATTCTTCACACTGGCTACTCTTCTTTGGCCTAAGACTAAATTATATTTATCTTCAAATCTTGGCGAAGCATAACCTCTGATAGATATTTCAACTCTTTGTCCTAATTGCAATTCTTTAACTAAAACCGTTAACATCGTCTGCAATTTTTCATACCCACTAATCACATCACCGTCAAAGAAAGAGTCTATATCACTTTGTGCAGTGTTTCTTGATTCTTCAGACACACCACCTGCATACTCCGAAGCAAACACTGATTTTCGATTGATATAATTATTATACAAATCAGAATATACTCTATCCGTCAAACTAGATCTACTATTTTTATCTGGCTCATCATTATCAAAATAAAGCGCCAGTGGCAAGTAAGTATCTAACTCTGGCTTGAGTAAATAAACATCTTTTTGTATAATTCTTCCACCTGGATTATCACCAGGCATTGTACTTACGTAAACTGTTTCTGTGATATACTCATCTTTCTCTACGATCAGTTTATATTTCTTATTGGGATCAAGTAAAAAATGGAAATCATTTCCTATTGGATTCACCTCCACTACATTTGGATTATTAGGATCTGTAATATCTACTAAAGTTACAGTGGCTCCGTTAAGCGCTTCTCTTGTTTTAGTATCAAAAGTATTGACATCCAAAGCATAATAATCTGAATCTAAATAAAGCTTTTTAATAATAGTATCAGACTCAGTCATCCCCTTTGTACTCAACATAATAGTATCAGGATAATATGGATCTTTCTCACCTATTATGATGTATTCTTTATTTTTTCTTAGTGGAATAAAATGATCATTTCCATCTTCATTAACAATAACTCCTACTTCTTCTCCTGTTGCAGAATCGATAACTCTCACAGTAGCCCCTAATAATTCTCTTGAAGTTAATTTGTCAAATGTCAAACCATTTAATATCAATTCTACTTCATCGATATCTGCTCTATAGATATCAAAACAACAAGCTTCTTTTTCACCATCAATGTATTGAGAGCCTAATCTATTAGAAGAAAAATACGCTTCGTCTTCTTGATCATTCAATGTAAAGTACACATCATCATAACTACTATTAGCTGGCATTCCTACATTTTCGGCCGTAGTGAAACCTTCTCCAGATTTCTGCGTACTAAATATATCGTATCCTCCCAAAGTCATATATCCTCTAGAAGAAAAATATAATATACCTGAAGAATTATGATAAAATGGTGTGATATCATTTTGTGCCGTATTAATACTTCCAGCGTTCACCGGAGTACCGACAGAACCATCACTATTAATAGGTGCATACCAGATATCTAGATTTCCTTTTCCACCTTCTCTATCCGATACAAAAAATAATGTCTCTTTTCCTGTCTTTGGATCCGTAGCTATATTTGGCTGTGTCGAAGTATGAGAAGTATCATTAATCTCAGTACCGAGCATCATACCATCGCTCATAGATCCGTCTGGATTTACTTCTCTAAAATACAAGTCACATCTTAATTCAGAATCAGTCTTATATTCACAGAGCGTATAATACATCCTTGAATTATCATCATTAAATGCTGTATGTGCTACTGGCTTCAGATCCATATTAAGATCACCTTCTATCATTTCTCCATTGCCTCCATTTTCAGATTTCAATATTTTCGAAATTAATTTTGAAGGCTTTTCTACTGGATCTGTTTCATCATATCTTAAAGAAGAATAATAGAGATCTTCATCTACTTTGATCGCGCCGAAATCCGAATATGGACTATTAATATCGCCACCCAAAATTTCAACCTTAAATCCTTCGTCTTTATTTTCTTCTTGTTTTACAGCCCACTCTAACGCCTTTACTTCTTTCTGTGCTATGGCAGTAAGTTTGGCATCATCTCCACTATTTTCAGATAGATACAATTCATAATCCATCTTAGCCTCTTCGTACTTACCCAATTTTTGTCTTACCTGAGCTAAGTAAAATCTTGCATCGGAGTAAGTTTGAGAATTGAGTGTATCTATTAATCTAGAATATTTCTTTTCCGCCATAGTGAGCGCTTCCCATTCTCGCGCAGCTGTAGCCGATTTATATAATACGCTCTCGTCTTCTTCGTCGAATTCTAATGCTTCGTCGTAGTAAGATAATGCTGCGTAGTAATTACCGTTTAATTCTGCCTCAGTAGCTGCTTGCATAAAAGCACTTTTAGACTGACCCAATGCCGTCATGCTGATACTAAGGAATAAGAATATGTATATCTTTCTCATGTCTGTTATCGATTATGATGGATTAGTAAATTGGACAAACTTTAAATTTCTTCATCTGCTTCACAT
>CALBEE010000146.1 GCA_937927575.1 uncultured Saprospiraceae bacterium
CCTCTGGTAGCATACCAACTAGCTCTGAGTGCGCATGCTGCGATATCTGTCGAACAAGCGTCTTACGATAGCTATCTGGCATCCAATCTCTTGGTTCGATGCGTTCGTCTCGATCTATTTTATCTTGAAATTTCTGTTCTAGCGAAAGTTCCATAATTGTTTGGTCATCATTGATATAGGCAATATAGCCGCTCCTACAACAAATTTAATGCAATATTCATCACAAGTCAAGCAAAAAGCGAACAAATGTTCGTTTGTAAGATTTCATGTTGACTTACCGATCATAACCTATTATCTCAACTGTCTTATTTAACCTTATGTAGAAACTTATGAGTTCTGTCGTTACCGTCGATTTTTACTATATTCACTAACGCAAATAGAAATACGCTTGGAATGCTTTTCTTGTTATAGATGGGATCTGCTTCATCTTTGCGAATGCCAATAATTGAAAGTTAATCAAATTAAGTCATAATAGAATCGACATGATGAAAAGTATAATAAGAGATATGAGTCTATTACTTGGTTTTTGCATGTTCTTTTGTACCAGTATGGCAACTGTTAATTGCGCCACTGACGAGAAGGAAGTATTGATTACTTCTATGATTCAAAAGCTAGAATTTTTTAGCGAAAAAGGTAAGCTTCAAGCCAAATTAAGCGTAACCAAAGAATACAAATCTGTATCTACCTCTACGGTAAATGTTTTTTGTAATGTATTCTTTGATTCTAATTCTGAAGTTAAAAAAATAAGAAGGAATAAAAGAAAGAAGGTTGAGCCAATAATTTCTGACTATACGAGTGAAGGTATATTTCATTCAGATTTAAAAATTTGTCACTTTGAACATTCTATTGAAAACAAAGGAGATGAGGTGAAATTTAGCTATGAGAAAATTTTCACGGATACAAAATTTTTGGATCCCTTATATTTTCTGGACATGTACGATGTTAGTTATAGCGAAATAGTAATTGTTAAACCGGAATGGCTCGATCTCAATCTGGTAAGATGGAATTTTGAAGGTTTTGATTTATCCATAGGTGAAGAAGCGAAAGGTGATAAAATATTTTATAGATACAGTCAAAAAGATTTAGTTTCAAATTTATTAGAAGATAATACTCCAAGAAATAGTAAAATATATCCTCACATAATTCCTATTGTAAAGTCGTACACTAAAAATGATAAGACTGTGAATATGATGAAGGATGTAAGTGATTTATATAGTTGGTATTCATCTTTGGTAAAAGAAATAGGAAACGAAAATTCCGAATTAAAAGATTTGGTCGCAAGCGTTATTTCTGATAAAAATTCTGATAGTGAAAAAGTAGCAGCTTTGTTTTATTGGGTTCAGGACAACATTCGCTATGTTGCATTTGAATATGGAATCATGGGATTCAGACCAGAAGCTTGTCAGAATGTGCTTTATGATAAATTTGGAGATTGCAAGGGAATGGCTAATCTTTTGAAGGAGATGCTGATTATCGCAGGCTTCGATGCAAGATTGAGTTGGATAGGCACCAATGATTTGCCTTATGATTATTCGATTCCTTCTTTAGTAGTAGATAATCATATGATCTGTACGGTTGTTTTAGATGGTAAGGATGTGTTTCTTGATCCTACGGAAAAACATTCTGATCTATATAATTATGGAAGTAGAATTGTAGGTCGACCAATTCTTATCGAAGAAGGTGACTCTTACCGAGTGGAGAAAGTACCAAATGGTGTTAGGCCTGACGTAGAGAATCGTAATCAAACTTTTATTATTGAAGAAGAAAAACTTGTAGGTTCTGGGGCATTAACTTTTTCTGGTGATCGAAAAACGAGAATACTAAGTATAGCATCTGGTATATATAAAGAAGAGAAAGTCGATTTTATAAAACAATATATTCGTAATGGTGATAAAAACATTTTAGTATCATTATCTGAAGATGTAGGGAATGAATCAAGGGGAAAGGATTTTGAAGTAAATTATAGTATCACAATTAATAATAGAGTAGTCAATTTAGCAGGAGAACTTTATGTGAATCCTGAAATTGATTATCCTTTTAAAGAAGCGACTATCAAAAAGGATAGAATTTCTCCTTACAAAATTTCTGCAGAAGGAATTGATATTAATAAGACTACCATTCAAATCCCGGAAGGCTGGACAGTTAATTATCTTCCAGAAAAAGTCACCATCAATTCTGATAATCTAAAAGTTAGTATGTCATTTGAAGAAGTTGGCCAAGTGATTAATTATTATAGAGAAATTGAGATAAGAAATGATATAATCTTACCCGAAAATTTTGAATCATGGAATTCAGCAATTAGTAGTATTGCAGCGTTTTATTCAGATCAAATCATACTTTCGAAAAATTAGAAAAGGAATGAAAAATATATTTACCTCGATAATAATATTGCTTTTGGTTCAAGGAGTTTCTTTTGGACAAAAAAGAACAAAAGAGGAGAAAAAATTAGCCAAACAGGCAGAAGAATTTTACAATCAAGTATTTAGTGAAGACGAATCTATTTTTCAATACGTCGATGTTCCTGAGAAGTGGTCGGATGAGTCAATAGTAATCTTAGCTAAAAAAGTGCACATGTCTTTTGATAAGAAGGGATTCAATTGGGGATTTATCCAATCAAAAGATGCTGGTGCTGTAGCCTTTATGGTGGTACGTAATATGCTTGCATTAAATGATGCAGCAGCATTAGACCAGTTTAGCGAATTTTATTTCCAAAAATCCGACGCCATTGGAGTAACAGTTATTAAACCAAATGGAGAAGAGTATAGTGTTGGTTTAGAAGATGCAGTAGCTGTAGATACAGAAGTGCCATCTATCTATAAGGATAGGTACCATTCGGAAGGCTACTTTAAAATAGCTATACCAAACTTGGAAGTCGGAGATATAATCGATTATTATAAGGTGTATAAGGAAACCTACGCATCTACAGTCAGCGTTTCTACATCAGTAGCTTCGGATGTTCCTATTGTATTACAAGAATTAGTGTTAGATGTGCACAAAGATTGGACAGTATATCATGAATCTTTTAGAGGTGCACCTTCATTCGCAGAAGATAAAAGTGGAGGTTTAAATGGCAAAGGGAAAAAGACAAAAAAGGTTAAGAGACTTGTGCTTAAAAGTGAAATGATAGAAGCTACTAAAGAGGTAAGATGGCAAAATACTTTGGAAGGCCCTGTTATCAAGTTTATGGCCGTTCCTCCTAAAAAACAACCTGAGTCGGATGAGATATTAAACATTGGCTTGGACCCTGAATATTTGATGCATTCTGTTTTAAAAGCAAAGAGAAAAGAAGCTACATATATCTATCAACAGTGTAAGGCTTCCTTTGATAATACAGACTTGAAAAAGAAACCTTTAGCAGAAAAGGTTGATTTAATTTATACAGGTGTTAGATCGAGAATTTTTAAATCACCTTATCAGGATTTTGAAGATTTTGGTTATTCGCTTTCTCGGCAGTACGCAGGCATTGATGATGAGATGTTTGCAGTTATTATGTACACTTTATTTGACATATATGATATTGATGGCGAATTTGCTATGGCGGTTCCTGCCAAATATGGTCATATTGACGAATTGGTAGGAAAAGATGAAGTGGTCTTTGGTGTATACGTACCCAAAATGGATGAATATTTTTGGCCTATTGATAATTATAGTAGAGCAGATTCTTACCCTTCTTATATGTTAGGCGCTACAGGGATTAAAATTGGTATGGATGATATTTGGGATAATAAGAAGGCATATCAGAGTTTTACTTTACCATCTTCTTCTCCAGAATTTAATTCCTACCATACAAGTGTCAATGCAGATTTGTCAGAAGATAATATTTTAGAAATGGATGTCAAAATTGATGTGGCTGGTTGGTATAGAGAGGCATACTCTGGACTATTTTTATATAATGAATATTATCTAAGGGATGAAGTATTGGCATTAGCAAATGAGAAGGGCAAAAAGAATATATTAAAAGAAGAGAAGAAAGCTAAAGAAAAGAGAAATAAGAAAAAGAAGAAGGGCTACGACAAGGAGAAATTTGAATCAGCTCAAAAGGAAATAGAAAACAGAAAAGAACTTTTGGATGGTTGGATTAAGGATGAATATAGAGTAAAAGAAGTCAAAGAGCATATTTTGTTATCTAATGGAGTTACGGATGAGGAAGGTGTCTTGTCAATGAATTTTAAGTTTAATTCTGATGGTTATGTTAAAAAAGCAGGCCCCAATTTAATATTTGATGCAGGGATGCTTATACAGGAGCAATTAAAATTAAGTGAAGATGAGATGTCCTCTAGGGACCAAGAAGTATTGTTGAATAATGCTAAACTAATTACCAATTCGGTGACGATAAATATTCCAGCAGGCTATAGCGTTGCTGGGATAGAAGAACTTAATTTTAATTTTGATTCCGAAGTGGGTGCATTTAGTTCTGTAGTTACTCAAGAAGGAAATACCATCAAGATGGACACACGAAAAGAATATAAAAAAGAAAAATTTAGTGCCGAGTATTGGCCTCAAATGGTTGAATTTCTAGAGTTGGCATATAAATTCTGTCAAGGTAAACTGGTTTTAAAGAAAGTCTAATTTGTTGTAAACACTACAGCCTTTTTATTTCCTTGCAACTCCGTTAAGCAACATTTTCTTTACTATATCTCTAGTGATTTTAGTGTCAATAGGATTGTTATCAGTTTTTATGTAATGTATCCAGCGCATACTACTAAGCATTGTATTCATCAATATATCTAATGGATAATCTTTCAGTAAGTTGCAGTCTATACCTTCTTGTAATATCTGTTTTATACCTTTTTCGTAATTTCTTCTAACTTGAAGAAACTGTTGTAACTCATTTTCTGACAGATGCTTCCACTCATCGTTAAATACCGTGATAGAACTAGGATGATCGATGGCAATATTGATATGAAGATCCATGATGGCATCAATCTTTTGTAAAGCGTCTGCATCCATTTCAATGATCTTTTCGAGGCCTTCAGAATATAGATCACCACAATGAAAACATAAGGTAGTTAAGATCTCCTCTTTAGACTTGATATGACTGTATAAGCTAGAAACTTCTAAACCTACCTTTTCGGCCAAATCACGCATACTGGTCGCGGCATAACCCTTGTAACGAAACAAAACGGCAGCTGCATTAAGTATTTCTCTTTTTCTTCTACTGATTTTTGTTTTAGGCATCGAAGTCTACTTCTATAGATTCTGTACGTGGATGTGCTTGACAAGTAAGTATATAACCTGCTTCTATTTCATCGGGTTCTAAAGTATAATTGACATCCATGACTACTTCTCCTTTGGTGAGTTTTGCTTTACAAGTGCAGCATACTCCACCTTTACAAGCGAAAGGCAAATCAGCGCCATATCCGAGTGCTGCGTCAAGCACATCTTCTCCATCATAGGCTAGATCAAAATCGAAAGATATACCGTCTACCGTTACTTTTACAGCGCTCATTTTACCGCGATCTACTTCAGCTATTTCAGCGATGGGCTTTTCACCAGTAGGCAGATCGTCAGTTGAAAACAGTTCGAAATTTATTTTGCTTTCATCCACACCAAGATCTTTTAAAGTATCTCTGACCGTAAATATCATTTGAGAAGGCCCACATAAATAATAGGAATGAACTTCAGTAGGATTAAAGAATGCCTTAGCATACGCTCTGCATTTTTCTTCATCTATTCTACCATAAAATATTTCGCTCATGAGTCGCTCTTTACTTAGTACATAGTGTACAGAAAGGCGATTGAGATATCGGTTTTTTATACCCTCTATTTCTTCGCGGAATATAACTGACTCAGTGTTTCTATTGCCGTAAAATAAAGTGAATTGACTATTGGGTTCAACCTCCATTACTTCTTTAATCATCGATAGCATCGGAGTGATACCACTACCTGCTGCAAATGATACATAATGATTTGAATGATCAGGACTACAGGCCAATTTAAAATTTCCCATCGGTGGCATTACGCTCAGTGTATCACCTGATTTTAGCACCTCATTAGCATGGGTAGAGAATTTTCCCTGAGGAACTTGCTTTACCGCTACTTTCCATTCTTTTTCATGAGGCGCACTACATAGTGAATAAGATCTTCTGACTTTTTCACCATTGATCTCCGATTCTAAAGTAAGATATTGACCAGGGAGATAATCAAATGATGGTTCTAAGGCCTTAGGCACATCAAAGCTTACTGAAACACAGTCGTCAGTTTCTTTCATTACCTTTTTCACTTTAATTTGATGCATTGTACTCATTGGTGATTATTATTACTTTCCACAAAAATACGAACATTTGTTCGTATTTCTCAATCGTGGTGTTCAAGGCATAAAAGCGTACTAGCCGCCTTATGTTAAATGTCGCATTCAACATTTAGCATATAATTTTTATGTTATTTAGGAGTTATAGTTATGCAATAGAATATTGGCTCTCATCCTAGATGAAAGAAGAGCACCCAACTGTGATGATAAGGACTATAAGCATACTACTCATATGGACGATAGGAGACTGTCATACTTTGTTATGCCAAATCATTCCTTATCAGTATCTAGTCTCTGCAGAATCTGGATTAAATCAATATACCGAATACGATAGAGAAATTTCCATGGTTATTTCATCTTCTCTTTCCGATCATGTAAAGAAAAAGGAGGAGCAGCTAATTGAAAATCATGAAACCCAAACCAAGCTAAAGTTAGCCTTACTTACGCATCAGGGGGATAGTATAAATATCGCTTACTTTTTGCACGAATTGGATCAATCCAAAAAAGACCTACAGGATAGTCTTGCCTTATTAGCTCCACTTAAGCTACAGGCCAATCAGATGGAATTTATGTCGAGTAATAAAGTCTTTTTACCAGTTAGAAATACATTGGATTCTAAAATGTTTTTTTCAATGGATGGTACTGGATCGGATGCTCGCTTAATGAGTCATAATTCATTTTCCTACAATACACAATCTGAGCGATTAGCATTATACAGCGAATTGTTTTCTGACTATTTCGGTCCATTGAGATTTGGCTTTGGAGCTTTATTGACAAGTGGTAGAGATGAAGCAGAGGAAAGAGAGACGCTTCCTATGGACATACAGAATAATCAAGATGCCTTGCAACGATTGCTCAATGGTGGGGGTAATTCGGTTATGTCTTTGGCGTATCCCTTGATACAATATAGAAATCATTCTTGGAGTAGAGGTTTGAGGATATTGGCGGTGCCTAAGTATGCTTTGGATATTCCAGCTTTAGGCTCAACAGCTGATTCTTATGCGGCTAATGCGGATTTAGGAATAGAAGCGAGTGCCCATTGGGCTGGAAATACTCAAAATATTGCGCTATTTTTTCAAACTAGAATAGGTTATGTAATGGGGAATAGTGCTTTCAAAACAGCGATTAATTCCAAAAAGAATTTTGTCGTTTCGCAATTTAATTTTGGTATCGCCTTTCGTAATACCATCAAACTCAGCTATACTGTTCACAATATTAATAATAATGATATTAGGGGTGACTTACCTGGATTTATATCGTTCTCTTTGATTCCGCAGTTTTAAAAAAATAAAAATTTCATCTAGTTCTCTACTTACTTCTTAATAGGTGCCAATTCAAATTCTTCAGGGATATCTTTTAGATTCGGACTATTAGGTTTGATAGGTTTTCTTGGAAAGTCTATAGTGTCCAAATTAAGCTGTTGCGCGATAATAGAATCTACAAGCACTTCGGCATCCACCATTATTCCGCTAAGACATTCTTGTCGTTTGTTCTGTTTGAATGATTCAATTTTTTGAAGAAATGCTTTACTAATTAAGTCTTCAGAAACCTGCTCGGAAGTGTCATGACAAGAAGTAGTTCCACATACAAATAGAACGACTGAAAAGATATACACCAATGAATTATTTCTCATTACGTTTAACTTTAGTGATGAGTTCTATTTCTTGTAATCTTGTAGTTTTCAAAGAATCTACTAGGTGATTAAATTTTTTTTCTCTACGGTCCGTACATTCTGTGATCAATAATTTATTGATAGAATCTAATGCTTCTTTATATCGGGTATTGACTATTCTTCTTTCTTCTACATTAAGGCTACTACGTTCTTCTTCACCACAAGCAGTGATTATTAATAGAATCGAAAAGAGTAAGCAATATATAATCGATTTAGCCATTGTTTACTTTCTTTCTCAACTCAAAATTCTTCCCTAAATATACTTTACGTACCATTTCATCCGCTGCAAGCTCCTCAGCCGTTCCTGCTTTTAGGATATTACCTTCAAACATAAGATACGCTCGCTCCGTAATAGATAAAGTCTCTTGCACATTATGATCCGTGATCAAAATGCCAATATTTTTATCTTTTAGTTTTTCAACAATTCCTTGTATGTCTTCTACAGCAATAGGATCGATTCCAGCAAAAGGTTCATCTAGTAAAATAAATTTCGGACTAGAGGCTAATGCTCTTGCAATTTCTGTTCTTCGTCGTTCACCACCGGATAGAGAGTCTCCGACATTTTTACGTACTTTATGTAATCTAAATTCATCTATCAAGCTTTCCAACTTATCTTTTTGTTCTCCTTTGCTCAGTTCTGTCATTTCTAATATCGCTTTGATATTATCTTCTACTGAGAGCTTACGAAATACTGATGGCTCTTGAGGTAGATAACCAACGCCTTT